>JBLFWJ010000145.1:0-8514 GCA_047611425.1 Bacteroidia bacterium
TTGTAAGCCAATCTTTTGCCCAGACCTTTTTTGAACGGAATGATGACGTTGGTGTAATCCATAGCGGAACACCACTTCTTCACCCATGGGCTGGAGGATTGAATAACCCAGAGTTTAGCAATATTGACCTTAACGGAGATGCAATTCAGGATCTATTCATTTTTGACAAGGCAGGAAACAAGGTCGTTACCTACCTCGGAAACGGAACTCCCGATGCGGTGGATTTTAATCTCGCCCCTCGGTACAGATCCATGTTTATCAATGAGCATAGCCAATTGAGAGGATTACACGACTGGGTTTTACTAAAGGATTTCAATTGTGACGGCAAGGCCGACATATTCACATATAGTTCCGGTGGAATGGCAGTTTACCGAAATGATTCCCAAGGCGATACCTTGATTTGGACATTGATGACCGACCTTTTAGAATCAATCAACGGGGACGATACCAATAATATATATGTAAGCCCAGTCGATCTTCCAGCTATTGAAGATGCGGATGGAGATGGCGACATTGACATAATCACATTTTCATTTTCTGGTGTTTCTGCCAATCTTCATAAGAATATGTCAATGGAGAATTTCGGCCATTGCGATAGCTTGGCATATATGGTGACCGACCCCTGCTGGGGACAATTTGAAGAGGACCCTTCAACCATAAATGTCTCGCTCGGTATTAATTGTAAAGGAGAATTGGAAGTTCCACCTCCAGGCACAACCACGAGGGCAGTGGCCCATTCTGGATTTACGTTAATGCCAATAGATATTGAATCGGATGGTGACCTCGACATGGTGATCAGCAACGTGACGTTTGACAAAATGAACCTGCTTCACAATGGAGGGACAGTTGCAGATGCCGACATTACGAGTCAAGACCCTGATTTTCCTGCCAATAATTTAAACACTGATGCGATTGACATTTATACGTTTCCTGCAGGATTCAGGGCTGACGTAAACAACGATGGTCGGGATGATATTATTGCAACCACATTTCAAGAAAATAATGGCGAAGACCACAATGCAGTCTGGTATTATGAGAACATTGGAATCGGAGCAGCTCAGGTTTTTGAGCGACAACAAACTGATTTCCTTCAAGGCGAAATGATCGACCTCGGAACAAGCGCTTATCCAGTTTTTGTTGAGTTAAGTGGCGACACACTTTTAGATCTTTTGGTTGGCAATCATGGTTATTTCCGGAGCATCGGAAACTATGATGGACAGCTTGCTTATTACCAAAATACAGGAACCGCCAATCAGCCCGAATTCACTTTAATTAATGATGACTACATCAATATTTCCAATCTTAACCTAAACGGCATTGCACCAACTTTCGGTGACATAGATAACGATGGGGACCAAGACATGATTATTGGGGATGCAACTGGAGTTGTACACCTATTCACGAATAGTGGAGGTGTTGGAAACCCAGCAAATCTTTCTCTTACTAGCCCCGGTTATCAAGGCATCAACACGCAGCAGGGTCAATTTGCCACACCGTTCTTATTCGATGTGGACGATGATCAGGATCTAGATTTAATATTGGGTGAACGAAGTGGAAATCTAAATTATTATGAAAATCAGGGTACCACTTCGGACGCCCAATTCATATTGATGGATGAAGATTTCGGGAGCGTCAACACGAATGCACCTTTTGTAACATTTGGCTACAGTGCGCCATTCATGTATGAAGCCGATGGAGAAAAACGACTTCTCGTTGGAGCAGAAAACGGAGACATGGAAATGTTTAGCGGAATTGAGGCGATTCTATCTGCACCGTTGGTAGTTGAAGAATCAATAGGAACTGGCACCCAAACATCAAGCGGTTGGGAAGAGACTCCATTTGGGTTTGATAGAAGATCTGGCAGGAACCAAATGCTCATTAAAGCAAGCGAACTGGAAGCCGCTGGGTTCATTCGGGGATTGATAGAAAAGGTGTCATTCAATACACTTAGCGGAATTGAAACACCAACCGGTAGTGTGCGAATCAGGCTCAAGAGCACAGAACTGACAAGTCTTAATGGTCTATTACCTCCTTCCGAAATGACAACCGTTTTCACATCCACAGGTTTTTTTTATAGTCCAGGATTGCTGGAATTCAATTTTGCAACACCGTTTATATGGGATGGAAATTCCAACCTCATTATCGAAGTATGCTACGCTCATGCCTTTTCAAGTGCAGTGAACATGGACATTCAGTTGGTGAACTCTGGTTTCGACTCCAATGCTTATGGCGGTAGCGACCTTACATCCGATGGTTGCAATACAGCGTACAATGGAGTAAGTCAAATGCGACCACTGATGACCTTATCCATTAAGCCTGGATTTCAAAGTCTTGGAAATTTGACAACATTTGAAGGTGAACGAATTGCGTTAAATGGTGCCGATGTAGACAATGATGGCTTGATGGATTTGGTGATTGGCAACTTAGCCGGTGGCTTGAGTTACTATTCGGGATCAACCAGTGGGGTTGGCCCAGATGCCATATTTGTTAACGAAAAACCGATTGACCTTCAGATTTACCCAAATCCAAACTCGGGTGAGTTCTACGTGGAAATCAATGAGTTAGGAAGAGCCAATGCAGACTTCATCCTATTCGACCTTTTAGGAAATGAAGTTTTCAGAAAAGCCAGAATTGGTGATGGTAAACATCAGATTGACGTTTCCAATCTTGCCAAAGGAATGTATGTTTCAATTGTTAGAAGCGAAGGAAGAACGGCATACAAAAGACTGATCATTCACTAAAAGTGATGGACTCTTTTCCGTAATCAATTACGGCCTGTCGGGTGGAAAGAATGTCTCCTCCAATCACACCATCCACCTCGGGCAGCCCCATTTCAACGTAGGAGTTAACCACATGACTCAAGTCAAGAAGAACGATTTCTTGATCTTCAATCTTCATTTTACCGATTTGCAGGGAATTCAAAGTTGTTGTGAAACTTTGCATTGAGTCTGTACCCAACCCCTTTGATTTCGTTTCACTTTCCTCCACGGTCATGGAGCCGATAAACTTTTTCGACTGTTCTTTATCCATCACTGTTTGCGAGGCGCCCGTATCAACTATAAACTTCGCTGGCAGATCATTTACAATTGCATCCATCAGCAGGTGAATGCCCTTCTCCTCTACCTTGATCAACTCAATATTTACCACATATTCCATTTGGTGAAAATAAAAAAGGGGCGACCTAATGGACGCCCCTTTGTTTGAATTTTAATCAATCTTAAGCCGTTGCAGCCTCTAGTAGGCCGTTGGTTTTTCTCACGCCTTCAGCACTTTCAGCCAGTTTTGCTTTTTCAGCATCATCAAGGTCGATCTCTACGATCTTCTCAATTCCGTTCTTTCCTAGAATAACCGGTACACCGATGCAGATGTCACTCAATCCATACTCACCGTCAAGCATTACAGAACATGCGAACATTTTCTTTTGATCACATGCAATTGACTGAACCAATGAAGAAACGGCAGCTCCAGGAGCATACCATGCGCTTGTACCAAGCATCCTAGTAAGTGTAGCTCCTCCAACTTTGGTTGCTTCTTTCACTTCATCCAATTTTTCATCAGAAAGAAACTCAGAAACAGGAACTCCATTTCTTACAGCCAACCTTGTCAACGGAAGCATGCCCGTATCACTGTGTCCACCGATAACCATTCCTGTAACATCGGAAGCAGGACATTCTAGTGCCTCACTCAAACGGTACATGAATCTTGCGCTATCCAATGCACCGCCCATTCCAATGATTCTGTTCTTTGGAAGCCCGGTTGCCTTGTGTGCCAAGTAAGTCATGGTATCCATTGGGTTACTAACCACAATGATTATGATATTAGGAGAATGCTCGATAAGGCTAGAAGAAACAGACTTCACAATACCAGCGTTAATTCCGATCAAATCTTCACGAGACATCCCTGGCTTACGAGGAATACCACTTGTGATAACCGCAATGTCACTTCCAGCAGTTTTGGAGTAATCATTCGTGCTACCAACAATTCTGGTATCGAATCCGTTTAGAGTAGCTGTTTGCATAAGATCCATTGCCTTACCCTCAGCATAATTCTCTTTAATGTCTACCAACACAACTTCTGAAGCAAAGTTTTTGATGGCGATGTATTCTGCGCAACTCGCGCCAACCGCGCCTGCACCTACTACTGTAATTTTCATTTGTAAATGTTTATTTATTAAATCGGTCAAATGGAGCATTCATGGTATTGTAGTCCAGAAGGATACTTGTTACCGTGAATGGTTCATATTAAACGTACTTAGTTTGAATTCGAATTAAGGGCCGCAAAAGTAGGAATTGAACGCCAAGGGAAAAATGGATAAAAGACAGTTTTCATCCCAACCCTCATCAGGCCGAACAGTTATATTTGAGGGCCTTGTATAGCTTGCCTTTCGGCCCACATTATGCCGAAAGAAAAAATCATTGAATACGAAGGCAACCACGCCAATCCGAACCCGTTTTAACCCCAACAGTGCAACCGACCAAGCAGGAAGTAAAATCACTAGTTGAAGGCTGTCTAAGGAACGACCGAAGAAGTCAGCAGCGTGTATATGAGGCTCATTACGGAAAGATGTTATCCGTATGCCTCAGGTACGACAAGGATCTTGATTCTGCGAAAGAACTGTTGCAAGAAGCGTTTATAAAGGTGTTCGCAAACATTGACAGATACAAGCATGACGGATCCTTCGAAGGTTGGGTAAGACGTATTGTGGTAAACAATGCCATAGATGCTTTTAGACGCAAGAAGAACGACTTTATTGTTCCTGAGAACGATTACATGATCAACAACTTCAGTGAAGATCCTGTTGATTTTGATGAAGAAGATGAAGAAGTGTTGAACCCAAAAGATGTGTTGGCAGCCATGGAGCATTTATCTCCTGCCTATAAGATGGTATTCAACATGTATATAATGGAAGAAATGCCACACAAGGAAATTGCCGATGAGTTGGGAATTAGTGTGGGCACTTCAAAATCAAACCTGGCCAAAGCCAGAGTAAACATTAGAAAGATTTTAAGAAATAAGTATTCCTACAAGTTTTAATTGATGGAAAATTTTGACAAAAAAATAAGAGAAAGTCTTGACCAGCATGAGTTACCGCTTGATGCGGGTGCATGGGCAAGTATGGAGCAAGCCTTGGATAAGGCGATGCCTGTTGGCGGTGTTGCTGGCACTGTTAGCACTGGCACTTCTTGGGGGTGGTATGCGGCCGGTGGCGCATTCATCATCGCGTCCGGTGTTGCGTTGTTTTCACTACTATCCGTAAACGAAAACAACATTGGTGATTCATTGGCTTCCAATCAATATCAAGAGATTCCGGTGGCTAGTGAGGAAATCGCTAACGACAATAGTGAAACTTCCATCGTACTGGAGCAGGCAGGTTCTGAAGATCCAAAATCCTCAAATCAGGAACCAAATGCTGTAGAGTCCGCAATACAGGGCGAAGTTTTGAATGAAGATGCAGCTACTATTGAGAAATCAGAACAAACTGTTTTGATTGAGAACTCTGAAGTAGAGACTAAAAAAGTAGTTCCTGAGAATGAAGGCAACAGCGCCACTCCTTCTCAAAAAGGGTTCTTACTTGGATTCTCACCAAGCGCAAGAGAAATATGTGCTGGTGAAACCGTTACGTTTCTGAATAATACATCTGAAGAAAAAATCGAATTTGTTTGGAACTTCGGAGATGGAAACTCGAGTACGGAACATGACCCAAACCACGTCTTTAATACTTCCGGATCTTACAGCGTAACGCTAGATGGAAATAGAAAAGGAACAAATGTTAGCGAGAGTCAAACAATCAACATCCTTGTAAAGTCATCTCCCAACGCTGAAGTTCTTTCAACAACAAATCTAAAAGTTGAGAATCTAATTTCTTATGACGCATTGCTTACAAACGAACAAACAGCCGAATGGAAATTCTCAGACGGAAGTTTTACGACTGGAAGCCAAGCGAATCATCTTTACCTTAATCCAGGCGTACAAAAAGTTAAACTCACCGTTAAGAACAGCAATGGTTGCATTGACCGAACAGAGTTGAATGAGTCTATTTCGGAAGAACTAGAATTCTTTGTAGGAAACACTTTTACACCCAATGGAGATGGATCTAATGATGAATTCTTCATTCCGGTTTTAAGAGATCTGGATGTACCATTCCAGTTGATTGTTGTGGACAAGAACAATCAAACGGTCTTTAAAACCACCGATGCGAATGAAACTTGGAATGGCAAGCACTTGAACACCGGTGCTCCAATGCCTGACGGCAAGTATTCTTATATGCTTACACTGAACAAAACCTATTTGAAAAACAACTCGATCAACGGTAAATTCAATCTGCAACGCAGGTAACCGTTGAGCTATTTGTAATAACTATCTTCGAACACTCAAGTCAAGACATCCTTTAGACATGAAACTTTTTCAGACTTTACTTAATACCATTGGGCTAAGAGCGGCTCTTATTGCTATTCTATTTGTACCGGTTATTGGTGCTTCTGCACAGACTATTGATGTCGGGCCACCAGATACATCAATTTGCAGTGGTGAACCCATTGATCTTACTGCGGTGACTACCGGAGGAGGAGGCGTTCCAATTGTAACTATAGCTGATTTCCCTGGATCTTTTGGTGTATCTATTTATGAGGATGATGGATACTCTTCGCCTGTGAACATCGGGTTTGACTTTGAGTTTTTTGGCAATATTTATAATCAATGCCTTATTTCCACGAACAGTTATATAACCTTCGATCTTGCTCAAGCAGGTCAATATTCTCCTTGGGGCATTAATGCGCCCATACCTAACGGAGCCTTAGATGACCCTACCAATGCCATTATGTTTCCATGGCAAGACATTAATCCAAATGCTGACGGTGATTTGAATACTGCCGGAATTATCAGCTACGTTACTTGTGGCGAAGCTCCAAACCGAGTTTTCATTGTAGATTATTTCGAAGTGAAAATGTTTAGCTGCACAGACTTAATCTTTAGTAATCAGGTGAAATTATTTGAGACTTCGAACAGAATTGAGACACATATTGCCAATAAGCCTTTATGTGCAGCTTGGAATGGTGGTGCTGCTGTTCATGGTTTAGAAGACCCAACCGGAACCGTTGGTGTAGTTGTGCCTGGACGAAACTTCCCAGATAATTGGGCCGTCACAAATGATGGATATGAGTTTATTCCCGATGGTGGTGGTAGCTACAACATTAATCCAATCACGTTTGAGTATTCCCCGTTACAATCTGGTTCTTTAATTTGGACTGATGACCAGGGAATCATAATTGGAAACAGCCCAACTATCACGGTTAATCCAGCTGTACCTACGATGTACACATGTACGGTTGAATTGCCCTGTGGTGTTGGAGTTACCGTTTCCGACTCAATTCTTGTTACAATAGGAAATGCCGATTTAGTGGCCGATTCCATTAATACCACCTGTGTTGGATTTGACGATGGAGGCGTTTTCATCGACCCTACTGGCAGCGTTTACCCTGCTGAAGTATCCATACTTGATGCTGGAACATTAACCCCGATTCAAACTATGTCTAATGTTTCTGGACCTGTTACATTAGGTGGAATCATAGGAAGTAACATACCAGCTGGGAATTACCTCGCCCAGGTAATTGATGCTGTTGGATGCGAGTCATTGGTTAATATAACGGTTAATGATCCACCAGCATTAACTTTTACTGCTGTGCCATCTGATGCTTCTTGTTTTGGATTTGGGGACGGAGAAGTAATTGTAAATCAAGACGGAAATGCGTTAGCTCCATTAACGTTTATTGCCGACAGTGGAGCATTTGCAGCTCAAATTACTGGTGTCAATGTTTTAGACACTATCCAAGGCCTATACGCCAATGATTACACGATTACAATGATTGATGCGAACAACTGCCCCGGAACACCAGTTGATGTGGTTGTAGGAGAACCAACCGACCTTGTTCCAAATGCTGCCCATATTGATGTTCTTTGTTTTGGAGAAGAGATAAGCAAAGCTTGGGCTTTCCCTACAGGGAGTGTTGGGCCATATGAATTACTATGGGATGATCAATTTGCGCAGACTACTGACACTGCATTGTGGTTAGGGGCTGGCACGTATAATGTTCAAGTTACTGATGCACAAAATTGTGTTACAGATACCTTTTTGGTAATTACTCAACCAGATTTGTTGGAGGTAGTTCTCACGGGAGAGTCTGATACTTGTGGACAATTCCCGAGTTTCTTAAGAGCTGATGTAACTGGCGGTTTGTCACCTTACTTGTATGATTGGGCGCACACTAATAACATGGACGAAATCTATATAGACACGTTGAACTACTACTCAATGGATTCGGCCGTAACCTACGGTGATTATAGTATCATCGTTCTTGACTCAAATAATTGTGAGGTTACTGGCGAAATCAATATCCCTTTGATTCCTGGGCCTATTGCTGAATTCCTAACCAGGTCTAAGCCACAGGAGATTATTGACCCGTATGCGCTTTTTGACAATCAGTCGTCTTTAGCGGTATCCTACGAATGGCATTTTGG
>JBLFWJ010000146.1:0-8460 GCA_047611425.1 Bacteroidia bacterium
GCAACGTTTGATCGGCTGCCGATGTTCCGCAAGAAAGCACGTCAATGTTTTTCGGCAAGGCTCCATTGCCAGAAGCCTTCTTCAAAGCTTCAATTACCAATTGAGCATTGGTATGGGTAATGTTCTTGTCAGAATCAAGTGCGTAATGTCGAGCCTTAATGCCATTGTTTCTTAGAACAATAGCCCGACCTCTTGAAGGTTTACCACCAACTTGGCCAAGTACCGACTCCATTTCATCATTAGAGATGGGGTCGTTGGGTAAAAAAGATCCGGTGGCAACTATGTAAACGGGATTCATGTCCAAAAATTGGGGGGCAAAGATATGATGTAACGACAAACCAAATTGAATTTGGTTCTCAGGTTATGGTCTGGTCAGTCACATTGTTTCAACCGTTCAATCTCTGCTTCTACTTCTTTGCGTTTTACCTTACTTATTATGTAAGAGGCAATTGCGGTAATTGGTGAGAGGACAAATGCTCCGATGGGAATTAAGTATGACAGCAAACTAACTCTACCTAATCGGGCTGGGTCATCATATTCACCTTTAGCACGAATGAAATTGCCATATAGTTTGAAAATTTTTGAAGCCCTCTTTTCTAAAATGAGGAGTGCCGGGTCAATTGTTACCGCACCATTTTCCAATAATTGCTTATTCAGCGTTTCGGTTTGATTATCAGCTAAAGCCGCGTTTACAATCTCTCCAAACTTCTCTGCTCCATCAATGTCTTTTTGAAGAATTCCCGCCCTTGGAAAACCCCAAAAGGGGTCCTTCTTACCGTAGAACATCCAACGGATGATTGTGACAATACTGATCAAGTTTGAATTTCGATCAACCAATGCAATGTTTCCAATTAGTTGGGCATTTAGCCCTTTCAAAAGGAATTTCATTCTCTCTTGCGCTACAACCCACATATTCCGGGCTCCTATCAGCGTAACGACCTTTTTGCCGTTTAATAGAGTCTTGGCTTGTTCGGATTGGAGAAAGGAGTTTATGGGAATTGATGGAGCCATATACCATATTGTATAGGCCAACACGACTAGGTCATAATCGATAGATTCGTCAATCATCGAAGTTTTGATGGGCATAGGAATTCCGAAAACTGACTCTGGAAACGTATTAAAGAACGCCAGTCGATTCCACGGATAGGGAAAAGCGGGAACTGCATCAATCCTTAAATAATCGATGCGCACGTCTTCACTTCTTAGCCCAGAACAGAACTTATCTGCGATTTCGCCTAGCTGGCCAGTTTGCGAATAGTGAATCACGAGAACCCGCTTTGTCATGCCGCCAAAGTTATAAGTGTACAGACAGGGGAAACCAAAGATGCTGTAAATCGGGCTAAAATGTTGGTTAACGAGTTTAGACTGTCGTTCATCGGATATAAGCAACGGAATAAGGCATGTGCCCGTTAACTAACTCGGAACTAAAAATTAAAGTGTCATGGAAAAGAAGAGAGATAACCAATCAAAACTGACAGCGGCTCAGAAGCGCTTTGTGCATGAGATGCACACCATTGCAAAAATGTCGTTAAAGGACCTAATGCATGTTGAGGATGTAAGAATGCCAGTTGCAGTTTAGGTAGAGTACAGGGGGCGAATAAAGCCCAGGAATTTGGAAAGATTCGCGTATTAAAGATTACGTGGATTGTATAAAAGTGGCGGTCTAGTTTTCAGACCGCCACTTTTATATTTAAAGCACAAGTAGCCATTGGTCGATAGCGATAAAAGCCAATGACCACGGCATTTATGAATCATGAGAATCAGTTTTCTTTAAGTCAATAAACAGTTTTGATATGTAGTTTAATCAGAGCCTTTCCTTGTAATCTTGCAGTGTGATTCTGACCACATTTCTTCTTGTGTTGCTTTCTGCACTGCTGCACGCATCTTGGAATTTGGTTACCAAGAAATTTGCGGGCAATTACAGCATCATTTATCTCTCATTTTTAGGTGGTACGCTGCTCACACTTTATCCCGCCATGGTGCATTGGCCCGAAAGCAATCAGGTATTTATAGACAATGCATGGTGGCTGGTGGTGTCGTGTCTCGTGCATGGCATCTACGGGTTTATCCTCTCCTACACGTATTTCTATGGTGATATAAGCACGCTATATCCAGTGGTTAGAGGTTCGGGTGTGGCCTTGGCGGTAATCATTTCGGTATTCTGGGTGGGTGAGGTTTTCAACGGATATTTGGCAGCGGGTTGCACGGCCGTAATTGGCGGCATCGCACTTTTATCCTACAAGCGAAACAGGAAAGAAACCAGCAAGATGGGCATTCTATTGGCGGTGACCTGCGGCCTTTTAATTGCTACTTACACGGTAATTGATAAAGTTTTGGTGGATCAGATTCACCCTATAACCGTGCTTTTCATTTTGCAGGCATCCAGCGGTCTCATGTTTTTGCCTTACGTATTGAAATCGAGAATGCCCGAATTGAGGAATACAATCAAACACCATTGGAAAGCCACAGCGTACGTGTGCGGTGCAGCAACGATGAGTTATTCCATCATTCTTTACGTGTTTCAGAATGCCGATGTAAGCCGGGTAGCCACGGTTCGTGAAACTGCAGTTGTCTTTGGGGCAATTGGTGGATACTTGATTTTCAAAGAATCATTCAGTCTTTTAAGGTTGATTGGTGTGATAGCTGTTGCTTTCGGAATTATTCTGGTTAAGCTGTCTTAGAGAAACAAATCAACATCGAATTGGGCATTTCTAACTTTCTTTGCAATTGAAAACAGAGCCGAACAGAACATTAGATCAAAATGGAATCAGCAGATTTAAAGCTTAAACTGAAGGAGCAGATTATCGAATACTTGAACCTTTTGGATTTTAAGGTGGAAGACATAGCTGATGACGATGCCTTATTCGGAGACAAATTTGGCCTTGATTCGATTGATGCTTTAGAGTTATCTGTTTTGATGGATCGCGAATACGGCATCAAAATCAATGATCCGGCCGAGGGGCGAAAAGTGCTGTATGATGTGAATAGCATGGCTGAGTGTATTGAAAAGCACAAAGCCGAATCCTGAGCTGATATGGCACGAGCACTCATTACCGGAATGGGTGTTGTTTCCGCAATTGGAAACAACGTTGCCGAGAATCACAAAAATCTTAGAGCAGGTAGAACAGGTCTTAAAAAGCCTCAATTTCTGCAATCAAAATATGCTGAACTATTCTCTTTTGGAGAAGTAGGCCTGAGCAATGCCCAGCTTTTTGAAGAGTTGCAGCTAGATGACCCAAAGGGCATCACTAGAACAGAATTATTGTCTCTGAAAGCATTTAGAGAAGCGGTTGCACAGGCAGGGTTGAGTCCGTCTGATCTTTCCTCAGTTGATACAGCTTTTATTTCTGGAACCACGGTAGGTGGAATGGCAGAAACCAAGCATTTGCATGAAGACGCGAATTCAAATGTTCAGCCATCTGAGTTTGTGAATTCGTACAGAAGTGGTGCACATACGCTGCGAATCGCCAAGATTCATGGTATGTCGGGATACACTGACACGATTAACACGGCTTGTTCGTCTGCGGCAAATGCGATTTTGCTGGGAGCAAGGATGATTCGTACCGGTAGAGTGAAACGAGCTATAGTTGGAGGAGTAGATAGTTTAGCCAAATACACGGTCAACGGATTCAATTCTCTGCAGATTTTCTCGGATGAATTGATGCAGCCATTTGATCAGAATCGGAAGGGGTTGAACCTTGGTGAAGGAGCTGGGTACCTCGTGTTGGAGGCTGAAGACATAATTGGAGACCGACCTATTTTAGGTGAAGTTTCTGGCTACGGAAATGCCAACGATGCCCACCATCCATCGGCTATGTCGCCAGATGCTGTTGGCGTAAGAGGTGCCATTACACGAGCTTTGAAATCGGCTAGTTTGGATGCGTCCAAAATAGATACGGTAAACGCCCATGGAACCGGAACACCGAATAACGATCAGACTGAATTGTTTGGGTTGACCAAGATTTTTGAAACGGTTCCGCCTTTTGTTTCTACCAAGTCATACACCGGCCATACATTGGCTGCATCAGGTGGAATTGAAGCGGTTTATAGCCTACTGTCAATCTTAAACGGAGAAGTATATCCGAGTTTGAATTTCAACACTCCGATGGAAGGTTTTACGGACGCTCCCAATACCGAATTATTGGAGAACCAACAGATAGATCATGTCCTTTCCAACTCATTTGGGTTCGGTGGAAATTGCACATCACTGATCCTTTCTAAAGCATGAGTTTGTTCATTCGGG
Source organism: Bacteroidia bacterium (assembly GCA_047611425.1). GTDB lineage: Bacteria > Bacteroidota > Bacteroidia > UBA10329 > UBA10329 > JBLFWJ01. The sequence goes on from JBLFWJ010000146.1 coordinate 4,244, forward strand.
ATCTTACCTGCATATCGCCTCAGCCGACCTTCGAAAATGACTTTTTCGCGGGTGAGCCAATTGTTCATGCGGGAGCCCAGTTTAAGGCAAGCGAGCCCAGTTACACAGGCGTTATTCCGAATGGAATTTTGCGCAGAATGGGCAAGTCAAACCGATTGGCTACAGGAGCAGCAATGCCTCTTTTGACTACCTATAAAACTGACGGGATCATTATCGGAACAACTGATGGAGGGATGGATGATTGCCATCGATTCCTTGACCAGATTATCAAATATGAGGAAGGCACGTTAACACCTACTGGTTTTGTACAGGGCAGTCCAAATTCAGCGGCTGGGGGATTGGCGTTAATGAGCACGAATGATGGCTATAATATCACGCATTCCAACAAAGGGCTGTCTTTTGAGAATTGCATTTTGGATGCCTTGATGCTATTTAAAGAAGGTGAAGCATCTCGGCTCTTGATTGGCGCTGTGGAAGAAATATCGAAGGCACAATTTCGAATTGAAGCATTGGCTGGATATGTGAAAAATGAGGAAGATGCGGCCTCACCTTTATTCTCCAAAAACACTCCGGGCTCGGTTGCAGGAGAGGGTGCAGCGATGTTTATCGTTGATCAAAAACCGGAAAACGCAGTTGCCGAGGTCCAAGATGTTTCGATGGTTTCCAACACGGACTTGGCGGGCGTCAATTCAACTTTAGAAGCATTGCTAGATCGCAATAACCTTGACAAAGATGACCTTGACGCCATAATGATTGGAAAAAGTGGTGACTCTAATACGGATCATTACTACCAGAGTGTTTTAAATGAATTACCTAGTGATATTGGGGTATTCACCTTCAAGAATTTATTTGGAGAATCACCATCAGCCTCTGCATTTGCAACTTGGTTTGGTGCCCAGATCTTAACTGGAAAACGAGTGCCAGAAATGGCACTGTCCCGATCTTCAACCAAGTCAATCAAAAACCTGTTGATCTACAATCACTATCAGGGTTCGCAACACGGGTTCATTTTATTAAGAGCCGTTAAATAGATTTCTGCCCTTGGCTAATGGTTGAATCAGCTTAGGCTTAGGGTTGGAATTCAGGTTTGAAGGTTTAATGCTACTTTCGGAAGGACCAAACCAACACCAAATGAAAAAATTATTACTCCTTTCCCTTTGCGCGATTCTCGCTCCTATTTACTTATTTGCTCAAACCTCAGGCGGGCCAGATACTTACGGGTATACTTGGCGAAACAGCGATGACCCCAACGGTCCAACATTCGATTGGGTGGATATATCTACTACGGGAACCTTGGTTCCTGGACTTACAGATGACAACGCATCCGCATTCATCACCATGGGCCCTTCGTTTCATTATTATTGGTCGGATGTCACCAAAATAATTATTGGAAGTAATGGATGGCTAACGTTTGATGCAGCTTCCAATATCGCACACTGTTTTCCTCCAATACCAACGGCAGGAGGAGCTGCGGATCATTTGTTAGCCCCTATGATGACCGATCTTTTGTTCGGCCAAGCAGGTACCGCTGCCGAAGCATACACGTTCAACGATCTGGTAAATGGTCGATTTATAATATCCTATATGGATATTCCTTGGTGGAGTGCAGATGCCCCTGGATATGTCGGGTTGAACACCTTCCAAGTTATTCTGTCATCGGCCGATTCAAGTATCACTTTCCAATACTTAGATATGGATCAGGCAAGTCTTAATGACATTGTAACTTGTGATCAGGATCTCGTTATTGGGATTGAGAATGTTACTGGGGGCATCGGTCTTCAAGTAATGAATGAGCAGGTCCCTGCGGACAGTTTTGCAATCAAATTCTACTATCCAGAAATCGTAACATTTGCCATTCAAGATGCAACCCCAAGTTGGAATCAGAACCCTGGTAATAAAGGAACCTTTGTTGTCAGCGGAACAGACATCAACCTACAGACCCGTGTTGGAAACGTAGGAAATGCCGACATAATTGATGCAATTAACGTTACCGGGCAGTTGCAAGATTTAAATTTGGTAGAGCAGTATATTGATTACGATACCATTCCGGATTTGACCGCTGGCGGTGGCAATACAATCGTTTTTCCTTCAACAGCGAACTTATCTGAAGGTCAGTATTTCTTCAACACGGGAACAACGAATGCGAACGATATTAATCCTGGCAACAATCAAAACGTAACGGAGATTACGGCTGTAAATATGAATCAAGCTAGTTTTATACTTAGCCATGCAACACAAGGATTTCCAGATGGAGGTATAGCTTGGACTGGTGGTGGAGGAGCAGGTGTATATATCAAACCGCCTACATATCCTGTTACCTTGGATTCAGTGTCGATGTTCATTAATGATGGCGGCTTAGGAGGTGAGGACTTTACCATCGAAGTGTACGATGATGATGATATCAATGATGTTCCGGGAACGGTACTTTCCACGCAGGTGGTTACTGGTGCATCATATTTGGCCAATACTTGGGTAACTGTGGCTTTGTCTTCACCTCTAGAAATTCAGGACGGAGGAATATATATCGGATGGATTCATCCCGGCACGAGCAGTGTTACGCTTGGGTCGGAGTTAGCTGGTCCTATTTCTCATCAATCCTATGAGTTTGTTGGTGGAGGTTGGGCAGCGTACCGTGAAAACGCTACCACCGAGCTTTTGATTAATGGAATTTTTCAAAGTGAGTGTGGCAACTTTACGGTAAACACTGACGCCATTTCAGACTTAAGCTGTTGGGGTTCAAACGATGGAGCAATCGATATTACTGTTAACGGTGGCACACCGGGCTTCACTTATTCTTGGAGTAATGGAGTAGGTGCAGTGGAGGACCCTTCAGGTCTTACCCCGGGCGTTTATGTGTTGACCGTGGAAGATAGCCTTGGTTGTCAAACCGGAGTCTCTGTAACCATTAACCAACCAACCCAAATTTCTACCAGCGCAACTAGCGAGGATGAAATGGCCGGTGATGATGGAAGTATTGACCTGACTGTAACTGGTGGCACACCTCCATATTCGTTTCTATGGGATCACGGTTCAATAAACCAAAGCCCGTCAGGGTTAGCTGGTGGTGATTACACCGTAACCGTAACAGATGCCAATGGTTGCGAAAGTGACTTGACAGTAACTGTTGCAAGTCAAGTTGGCATTTTGGAAACAGAGCACATCACGCTTCAGGTTTATCCAAATCCGAATAATGGTTCATTTATCCTTTCTGGTGATTTTCGGTCAGGTGATAGATTTAATGTTCGGGATCTAATTGGAAATGAGGTCGGATTTAACGCATCTATTCAGGGAAACAACGTTCAGATTGAGTTGGCGAAATCGGCCACTGGGGTTTACTTCGTGAACTGGACAAATGGCGTTCAATCTGGAACGGCCAAGTTAATGGTGAAGTGACAAACAGATAAATCTCAGTTGAAAAACGCCTCGGAAAGTTTCGAGGCGTTTTTTTATGGATTAGTTTAGCCTTATGTCCTACAAACGGCCGTTACAACCAGCCCCCAAAAAGCTTTTTGAAAATGGAGCTTTTCATTATGGTTCATTCGATTCTCCAATTGAAGACCCAAATTTGATCGATGCTGATCGACCTTACAAGTTGCCGTTGCCTCACTTTTTTAAGTGGATGCAATTGCGAGAATGGCAGGCATTTCAAATCATGAATGGCACTCATTTTATTATGGTGGCCATTTACAATGCGAAGAAGATTTCGCTGGCGCAATTCATCGTTTACGACATTGAGAAGAACAAAAAATATCGATACGAAAAGAAAGTGCCAGCCTGGAAACTGAATATACCTCAGGGGCTTTTTGGTACCGAGGCTTGCTACAAAAGCAAGAATTTCAGCATCGAGGTAAAGCATGATCTCAAGTCCGGAAAACTGGATTTGACTGCACATATCAAAGCGTCAAAAGACTTACCCGAGCTTTCTGCCAGTTTCGCTGCAAAGCATGATATGAGCCGTTTTCAGCCTATGGTGGTTTGTATGCCATTTTCAGAAAAACGTGCCATGTATTCGCATAAATGTTTGATGCCCGTGAGCGGATCCGTTAATCTAGGATCTGAAGAAGTTGTTTTTCAGGATGGACAGAGCCAGTTGATTATTGACGATCATAAAGGCTATTACCCGTATCCGACCAGATACGATTGGGTAACAGGAATGGGACGAGATGAGCAAGGAAAAATGATTGGTTTTAATTTGACTGACAATCAGATCCTTGATC
>JBLFWJ010000147.1:0-8455 GCA_047611425.1 Bacteroidia bacterium
CAATGCTTGCTGTTGGTCCACTTTGATTTGCAACAATAATGTTGATTGTCTCAGAACACAGATTGTTATCGATAACAGTAACTGTGAATGAACCAGGTAACAAATTTGAAAATGTTCCACTGGCTTGTGGGCCACTTCCGATATCAAACGTGTAAGGTGGTGTGCCGCCTGAACCGCTGGCTACTATCTCGCCTAAATTAGTTGTGCAATCGGTTGACGAATTGCCACTCACGGTAGGTAGAGGGGCAACCGTAATTAGAACATCATCCGTGTCTGTGCAGCTGTTGCCATCCGTTACGGTAAGTGTGTAAGTGGTGTTTGATCCAGGGGTTGCCGTTGGGTCGGCAATTGCTGCGTTAGTCAATGTTCCTGCATTGTTCCATTGGTAGGAGCCTCCTCCAGATCCGTTTAATTGAATGGAAGAACCAGCGCATATCGTTTGCCCGGTTCCGGCATCTGCCACAGGTTCTGGTGCAATCGTTACAATAATGTCGTCCGTATTAGTGCAACCGCTTGCTGTGTAGGTAAGCACGTATGTAAGGTTAGCCGTAGGAGTCGAAGTTGGGCTTGTAAACCCTGAATTATTCAAATCCGTACCTGGTGACCACGAATACGTTCCGTTGCCAATCGTGTTTGGTGAATTCAGCTGGACTGACCCACCTGGACAGACCAATACATCAGAACCAAGATCCACCGTTGGAAGTGGTAGAATCGTCACTTGATCTGTGTACGTTTCCATACATCCATCTGAAGTGATTGTCAGTTCGACATCAAACGTTCCTGAAGTGACGTAAGGATGACTTACATTCTGACCTGACCCCGTATTTCCATCGCCAAAATCCCATGCATAATTGGTAATGACGTTGCTTGCGGTGCTCGACTCTGTAAATTGAACTGGCACTCCAACACACGCATTATTGTTGACGATGGAAAATTCCGGCTCTATCGAAAAGCAAAACTGTTGATGATTGTAATAATCCCCAGAACTACCTGTGAACCCCCAGTATACCAGTGGATTGCCACCAAAAATATTGTTGACAATGTTTCCTGAGTATGAAAGCCTCAAGGCACCATCGAAATAAACTGAGAACGTTTGTGTGCCTGGATTCCAAACAATTTGCGTTGTGTGCCAAGCACAATCTTCCACATCAATTGTTGTGGCGCTCATGTTAACTGGCCCGGCTAAATTGTTGGCAGAAATAGTATGATCAATCTCACCGTTACTCTGAATGCCGATATGATCATCCGCTAAATCACCGTTCCAAGTATTATTGAAGGTATCATATTCCACCGCCAGGCTTGGGGTGATTCCCCCATAGCCAATCCCGCCTCCAACTCCTCCGGCATTTACGTTTAAGGGTTGAAGGACGAATGCCATTCCATCCGCGCCAAGCCAATCAACACATCCTAGATAGATGTCAAACGTAAAATCGAACGGCTGGGTCAGGTCAATCAGCGTTAGATTCCAAACCGACCCTGCCTGATAGGGAGTATCGGGTGTTACGTCAAAACACTGGCAACTTGTTTGGCTTGCATTGCCATTGGTTTGATATTGGGCATTTGCATTAGCGATAAAACCAAACAAGGCCGTCACCAAAAAAAGGCCTCGATACAAGCTGGCAGACCGGCCTAACTTCCATCTGAGGTTCTTCACCAAACTTCCAAACGACAAATGCATCTCAGCAAAGACGTTATACAATTGATATGGAGGCCGATTAATCGGGTGCAAAACGGGTTGGCTTTGAAGAAGCGGGCACAAAGATAAAACCGACCTTGAATGGAAAGTGTATAATTCCGTTCAATTACTCGTAAGAATCGTGCTTAGAGGCTCAGTTCTGGCCTTCGACTAAACCGGTTTTCATCGCGTAAACAACCAGCTCTGAAACCGAATTAACCTTCAGTTTACGCATGATGTTTTTGCGATGGGTCTGAACCGTGTGCGGACTGATAAATAGTTTATCCGCGATTTTCTTGCTAGTCAGGCCGTCAGCTATCTGCTTTGTAATCTCCACTTCCCGTTCCGACAAGGTAGTTGGAGAGCAGTCTTCCTCTTCTTCAATCGTGCTCTTGTCTAGCAAAATGTTTAGCACATTATTGCAGAAGAAACGTTCGCCTTTGATCAACGAATGAATGCTGTGGATGATCTCGTCCGATCCACACTCTTTGGTTAAAAAACCCTGTACTCCCAGGTCTACGGTTTTCAACACGTTAACTGCTTGCGAAGTATCTGCAATAAGTAAAATTGGAGTTTCAATAGAGCGATCTCGCACATTCGAAATCAGATCTCGCAGATCATCGCCCAATTCATGATCATTAATCACAATTAATGATGTAGCACCACTAACATTGGAAAACAGATCGTCACTAGTAGCGCAGTCCTTTACCGAATAGCCGTCATCATTGGCAATCAGCCCTTTTAAACCATAAATGGCCAATTGGTTGGACGTGTAATGAATGATCTCGATGCTCACTATTTGGACGAATTCTAAATAAGGCTCAAATATCCCTAACAAAATGGGACTGAGCAAGCACCAAATTGGTGCATGTTAAAATCAAGTCAAAAGGTGCACCTCCACTATTTCCCCAACACCAAGTTGTGGAATTTCCGATGGGATGTAAACCAAGGCATCGGCTACCGCAAACGTGCTTAACATGGCGGAACTTTGACCGCCAAGCAACTCAACTTTGGAGTCGATAATCTTGGCCTTTAGAAACTGGGAACGACCACCCTTGTTGATGAAATCAGTTGCAAGAGGCAATCTCAAAACAGTTTGTTCAGGCTTCGGGTGATGCTGCATTCTTCGAATTGCTGGTTGTACATATTCGTAGTAACAACTCAAGCTTGCCCCCGGGTTGCCCGGTAGTGCGAATACAAGTTTTTCTCCTTTTTTTCCAAAGAAGAGCGGCTTACCCGGTTTTTGTTTCACTTTGTAAAAAAGCTGCTCCGTCCCTAAATCAATCAATGCCTTGCCCACGTGATCGTGGTCTCCAACGGAAATTCCACCACTCATAATAAGTAAGTCGCAATTGGTCATTGCCTGCGTAATCGCTGTTTTGGTTTGTTCAAAGTCATCTGGAACGGCAACACATTCCGCATCAATTCCTTCGTTCTTCAGGGCCGCAACCAGCATGGCTGAATTACTCTCATAGATCTGACCATACTCTAACGGTGTCCCCGGTTTAACCAGTTCATTTCCGGTAACCAGCACTGCCACTTTCGGCTTATTGAATACTTCAACCTCTGTAACTCCGATCATCGCTAAAAACCCAATGGCCGCAGCATTTAAAAGTGTTCCTTTCTCCAGAGCAACATCTTCTCTTTTCATTTGCTCACCTTGGGGTCGGATGTGCATGCTAGCTTTCACTTCTTGAGTGAGGCTCATCTGATCACCATTGCGTTCAACCCATTCCTGCTGAACTACCGCAAAGGCGCTTTCGGGAACCGGTGCTCCAGTGAAAATTCGAACACACTCTCGCTCTTTCAACTCAAATTGTTTTGCCGAACCGGCAGCGACTTCGCCAATAATCTTGTACGTGGAGTCTTCGGAAAAACGGTTCTCCTGATTGGCGAAAGGCCCTCCCAATGCATAACCATCCATGGCACTTTGAGGAAACGGTGGCATGTCAATTCCAGCAACAACATCTTCGGCCAATACGAAACCAAGTCCGTCATTCAGCGTAAGCTCATGAGTCGACAAAGTAGGTGTGTGTTTCGAAACGAGCGACTTAGCTACTTCTACTGATACCATTCTGAAGGGTTGAAGTCCAAAGATATTATTGATGCTCAACGGGACGTGCATTAGTCGAAATGTTCCTTTGTTTTAGTCATCTAACATAGATTGCAACAACTTTGAAAACCTCTTCAACTCCAATTTTAATAGGCACCTAACCTTCAGCCATGACTAATACTGAGCTGAAGCAGGAAAAGATTTGGGATTATTTGGATTCTGCATTTGACTTCAATAAAGGCATTGATGTGCTCGTTCTAAATAGTGGAAATGGTGATGATGCCATTCGGTTTGCTCAGCGAGGGTGTCGTGTTACTGCTGCAGGTTCAAACAAGGAAGCCTTGACCAAAGCCAAATCTTTAGGGTTGAGGGAAACCATCAAATTCATAAAGCTGGAAGTTCCTGAGATGAAAGCTTCGGATCTGAATCATCAATACGATTTGGTTTATTCACCGGTTGGTGGCCTGAACCAGATGCCAATTTCTGGGGTGCGAACATTTCAAAATGCACTTTGGGATGGCCTAAGATCCAAAGGCCGGTTTGTTGGTGTTTTGATGCCCGAAGGTTGTATGATGGAAACCTTGCACTACTTTTTCAGGCTTCAATTTGCAACAGCTTTCCAACGAGGAAAAGAGTCGATTGAATTAAAAAATGCCAATGGCGATACGAGGTTGGTTTACCCACATTCTCCGCGACATGTAGCTGATAAATTTGGAAGACGGTTCGAGACCAAAGTCCTTTTACCAATCGGGTTTTGGCTGACTCCGTTAACTATAAATTCCTCAGAAGAGACTGTCGCTTCAGGATGGCGGGCACGTTTGGAAGAACGAACATCGCATCCAATTTTGGCGGGTATATCGGATACCTATTTGATCGACTTTATGATCAAGAATTGATGGCTCCTGAAATCGTTTCCACCCAACCCGAATAGGATTCAGAATCAATATCGGTGAGTCTTGCCGCTTCCTTCTTGGAACGATTCAACCACAATTCAGAGGCATCATCTAAAACTCTATTGTCAACTCCGGAAACAACGGAGCTTTTGGCGGCCATAGCGCACCCCGTTTCTAGCTGATTTTTAAACTCTCCCGAAAGTTGTCTTAGGTCACCTAAATGTTTGGCATTGCAACCACCAACAACGGGGCACGCGACTCCGATTCCTCGCCACATATGCTTTTGTCGATAGACCGGAAATGAATCCATCATCCGTTCAAGCATCTCCAAATCTCCCTTGGATATGTACCAAAGGCTTCGGCCTATTCCTTGGTCAAATGCCAATTGCAAATCATCTGAAATTCCTTTCGGAATCTGTTGGGTTCTGATGCTAATTCGTCTTCGGAAAAGTCCCATGTAATATCCAAAGCCATCCATTGCACGCCCTTGAGTCATGGAATCTAAACCCTCCAAAATAGAATCAGGACTGAGGTCTTTTTCACCGATTGCCCAACCGAGACCAATCATGATCTGAGTAGAGTGTGTTGGGTTGGCGTCTAAAAAAGTGAGCCAACTTCTCAAGTTATCTTGTTGCTCAATGCTTTTGACTGCCACCGCCATTGAAGCACCTTCAAATGCCATTGACCGAAACTCTTCGTCCATCAGATTCAATTGTTGAATCATTTCGGTTGGTTCGAGAATTTCCTCTCCAATCTTTCGTCCAACCTGAAAAGTCAGAACGATCAGTTCGATTCTATTGGCAATTGCTTCTGTAGATTCCATTATACGATTGCCTCTTCAGGGTGTGGATACAGCCACATGTGCTTCAATTCTTGGGTAACATGGGCATCTCGTCCGACCATTTTACTGTTTCGGCTTTCGGCTTTATTTGCCTCATCCAACGTCATCGTATATGGGTCAACATCAATATTCATGGCCGTTCCGTAAACTTGGTTGCTCACCAATCGGAAGGTCTCTGCCGCAATAGATTCCAGCAGCTCAAGATTATGGAACAGCTTGATTTTTAACTCTTCAGAATTGATTTGTTTCTCGACAATATCTTCTTGGAATTTCTTTAAGAAATCAAGGTCGAAAGGATCGGTATATCGATCTGAGATGTCGGCCGTGTCGTGTGGCCCCCATTGCTTGAATAGATTTTGCATTCGCCCACTCAACTCGCCATAACGTTGGAAAAATGCGGTTGGGCCATTGGTCAACTGCTTCATCAATTCAATGTTGGTCAGGCCATCATTCATGAAAATGAGCGTATTGATAGACCAGTACGCACCCCAATCCCAAAAGATTTTGGCCACCATTACCTGTGACTTTCCCCAAAGTGGATACATGTCTTTGTACAGCGGCATCCAGTTTTCGTACAGTGCCTTGAATGTCTGGGCATACATTTTCGTTCTGAAGAAAACGTCTTCGCCTTTCAAGTCTCGTTGAATCAAATCGGATGTCCATGTGTTGGCCATCGATATAAAATCACTTCCGGGGGAATAAAATGGATCCGCAAAAAAGCCAGACTCTCCGGTTACTGTCCATCGGTCGGTTGAGAACGATTCTTTAGACGCATGAGCAAAATGCTTCATGACTTTAAAGTCAAGAATCTTGTCTTTTAATGGCTCCAATTCTTTTCCGAACTGAGGCTCATTTTCATTAATCCAATCCAAGGATTTCTCTAATGAATTATAGCTGGCGAATGGATGGATAGACTCATCGGCTACAATACCAACGCTGGTTCTTCCTCCAACAAGTGGAATAATCCAAACCCAATAACCAGTGTCCATTAGGTGGATCGTGCTCAAATAACGCAGGTCATTATCAACGTGAGAATGCCAGTGTTCATTGTCCGACCAAGTGTCGATGTCAATTTTGTAATCCACTCGAAACCAAGCCGAATTCACGTTATGCTCGAAGGCCTCTGCAAAGCCCAACTTTCTCTTTAGAAAACTTGCACGGCCTGATGCATCAACAACCCATTTTGCATTAAAATCAAAGGTTGATCCACCTTGCGAAAAGCTCACTTTGTGTCCGTTGACATCGAGGTCGGCAGCTTCAACTTTGGCTCCCAACCTTACATCAATGCCTTTGTCCAAGCATATTTGGATCAGGTCGTTTTCAAAGATTCCGCGATCGATTTGATGGCTCGGAACTGGAAGAAAACCCTTTGGGCCTAGTTCAACACGTCTATGGATTTGATCCTTGTGTTTAGGAGAAATAAAGAACCGTAACCCGTGTTTTGGAAGCTGGTTTTCATCCAAATAATCCTTCAATCCAAGAACCTCTCTCAGGTAGTGGGTAGCCAACTCAACGGTTGATTCGCCAACCTTAAAGGCCGCTTCATCTGCAGCACTTTCTCTCTTTTCAAGAACAACGACTTTGATGTCTGGATTCTCGTTTTTCAATTGCAGTGAAAGGGTGAGTCCGGCCAAGCCTCCACCTAGAATTACCACATCTTTTTGATCACTCATATCTCGAGTTTTGTCGATTTAAAGTAAGCGCAAATTGGCACGCCTCGGGTTATTGGTTTCTGACTTCAATCACCATCGCCACGGCAAAACAAACCGCAGCAAATAACCATATGTGAAGCGAACTCAGTACGATTTCCATCAATCCTTCTCCTCTAAGAAAAACCATGTTGAAGGTTTCTAGGCCCCAGTTCATTGGAGACAATCCACCCAACATAATCATGGTATCCGACATGATATAAAGCGGAACCCAAATACCACCCATGGCCGCCATTATCACCACCGACACCATTCCAAAAACTGCTGCCTGATGATGCGTTTTGAAAATCGTTCCAACTAAAAGACCATATGCCGTTGATGCGAATCCAATAGTGATTGAGACGTAGGCCAGGGGTACAATTCCACTTCCAAGATCCAACCTCGCCAAACCTAAATTTGGCAGCAACCAGATGCCTACACTTATCATCAAAATCGCCTGAATCAATGCCACCGAAGCATAACTGAAGAGCTTACCAGCGTAGTAGTTGGTCATGCTCGCTGGCATGGTTCTCAGTCTTACCACTGTTCCTGCATTTCGTTCTAGAACCATGTTTCCAGCCAGAGGCACAACGATGAAAAACATGGCAAAAACCGTCCAGGCAGGAACGTTATGTTGGGTTGAATTATTGGCCACATTGGCCGGAAGCACCTTTCCTGTGGCTGTGGTTTCTTTCAATTGAACTATTCCTTTTGAAGAAAGGTCAACGTTAGGTTCCTTGCCCGTCATCTCGGCAAGCCGAGCGGTAAGCCCGTCAATAATCATCTTGGCCTCTAACTCACTTAGAAACTGCTTTATCGCACTTCGCATGGTGCTTCTAAATGTGCTCTTGGTGGTAGGGTCAAGCGTTAGGGTGATGTATGGATGCAGGTCTGGAACTTCCCGTACATCCTCGTCTTCTCCTGGCATCAGCCCAGCCAACATGCTTTCAACTTGGGCATCGACTATCGATTTTAATTCTCCACTTAAACCAGCATTTACGCTGATACCAATTTGATACTCACCTGAATTAATCGCTTCTGCTAATAAAGCAGAATCCAACGCTTGGCCGTTCAATGAGTCAAGGACTTGGAACGATTTTCCTTCATCCAATCGAGCCATAATCGATGTGGAAACTGGGCCTCGATCCAGATCTAAGAACAGCACTTCCATCTCATGTTCCTGATAATCTCGGAACGGAGCATCTTGAACAATGGCCATGATTACGACCAAAGCCATCGGCATCAGAAATAGAATGGCCAATCCACCCTTGTCGCGAATCAATACCAGCCACTCCTTCTTTATGG
>JBLFWJ010000148.1:0-8401 GCA_047611425.1 Bacteroidia bacterium
TTTAATTCTCCGAAGAGAAAAGTGGGAAAACAAAAAGTACTCCGTGAACGAAAGTTCGAAGGAAATGGTAGAAGATGTTGTCGGCACTTTTCATCAATTTCCTGTAAAGCTAGCATGGGCAATTACGGTTCATAAAAGTCAAGGGTTAACCTTTGAAAAAGCGGTTATCGATGTTGGTAAGGCATTCGCTCCAGGGCAGGTTTATGTAGCCTTGTCAAGGCTTACGGGGCTCGAAGGACTCACTCTAAAAACGAAGATTCAGCAAGGCGTAATTTCAAGCGACACACAGGTAAAGAGCTTTACCGAAGGACAGGAATTACAAGACCGCCTGCCGACTTTATTGCACGAAAAACAAGCCGTTTTTCTGAAATCAATGTTGCGAAACGCATTTGGGTTTGATGATATTCTGAAACAGATTGATCACATTTTCCAAAAGAATGATCCATCTCAATTTGAGGATGAGGAAATGAGATCTGCCCTTGACCATCTTAAAGACAAGCTGTCATTGGAGCAAGTGAACATGGAGAAATTCCGCGTTCAAATTGACCATTTGATATACGTCAACGAAAATGATAAGCTGGCTGACAGAACCGTCAAGGCGGGCAAATACTATCAATCATTCTTACTCAAACTGCTCAAAGAATTGCTGGTTCATATTGGTGAGGTTGAGCTTCTTTCTAAAACCAAAACCTACCGATCTGCCTTATCCGAATTGGATCTTCTTGTAATGAAGAAGTTGGAGCAAGTAGAGCAATCAGAATACATGGTTAATTGTATTCTACAATCAAAGGACATTGAGCCGCAGCCTAAACTAGATAAGGAACGACTAAGATCCAGAGAACAAATAATTGAAAGTGTAGAGAAGTATTTAAAGGAAAACCCAAAGACTTCGGGACTTAAAACTGGTAGAAAACGTAAGGCGAAAGGCGAGCCTGCAGCAAAGCCAGGCGCCACTTATGAAGAAACCTACGATTTGGTGAATGCTGGTTTATCCATTGATCAGATTTCGGAGAAACGTGGCTTAAAGGCTTCTACACTAGAAGGGCATTTCTCGAAAGGTGTGCGAGAAGGAAGAATCAAGATTGACAAAGTTTTGGCTAAACCCGATATGGAAACGCTTTCGAAATTCTTCGAGGAGAATAAAGGAATTCAATTGACAGGCGCATTCGGCAAACTGAAAGGAAAATTCAGTTTTGGCCAACTAAGAATGATGCAATCTCACTTGGCTTTTATGGCCGAAGAATAGTTTAAGGAATTAATTTTGAATTCTGAACAATGAACTTACTTTTACGCTTCAACTAAAATTCAACCCATGAAACAATACGCTTTAATCGCTTTGGCCGGAATTCTCTTCACGGTAACTTCTTGCAGTGACAAAACCATTGCACCAAAATTTACGCACGTAGAAAAAATGCTAAACGTTAAGCCAGGAATGGCCTACGATCAGGTTAAAGCAATTTTAGGCAGTGAACCTTATGACATTTATGTTGATCAGCAGAGCGGAAAAGCTGTGTACACATGGATGTACAAGCATGATCAACGTTATGTAAGCGCAAAATTGCTCGACAAAAAAGAAGGTGCTACCATGGGTGACCCTCGAGTGATGGATCAGTCTACTGTGTACTGCATTTTCTCAAATGATTACAAACTGGAAAGTATTTCTACCAATGGTGGAAGAAAAGATGCAGTACGATTAATGTTGTTTGACAACACATTCAGAGTTGCCTCTTCAGATGTAGAGAAGTACAATTCTTTCGAACTGTCTAAAAACAAGATTGAGATCATTGACCTTGGGCCTGCAGAGAAGAAGGGTCTAGGAGGATTGTTCGGTAAAAAGAAGTAAGCTGTGCGAAATCTGCCGATAATACTTATTGTGTTGTCGGCAGCTTTAACTTCCTGTTCCACGCATAAAATCTATCCCAAGTTTACCACCACATCAAGTGTGGTTGCGCTTCGCGGAAACGATTCTAAAGTTGATGTGGAAAGCAAGTTAGGCTGCCCGCCTTACGATTTGTACGTAGTACAGAAAGATGGATTCAGTATCTACAAATGGTACTACAAGCGTGAGCTTCGTGAAATTTCTAGCAAGAAATTACGCTTCCGTGCTTATCATTCAGACGGTACACCAAAGCTTGAGAAAAAGCTTAGCGAAGCCTTTTTGATTTTTGATAAGACCCACAAACTTTACAGCGTCATTACAAAATCTGGTCGGGGGGATTTACTCTCTCTCACCCTATTCAGCCATGATGTTGAAACGGTTGAGAAGGATAGAATTGACATCTGGTTTGATCCTCAATCAGGCAAGGCAGTTAGTGCAGATGGCATCTCGCTCAGCTATGCAGACATCATAATGCTGATTGATGAATTTTTCGATGGCAACAGTGACATCAAGGTCGATGAGGTCTACGATATGATCGATAAGTTCTTCGACAATTAGTAAACTGTCAAAGTCAGGCTGTCTAAGTCTGCCCGGTTTTCTCCATAATTCCATAAGTAAGCACTGAATTTGTGCGGCCCTTCAAGGTCAGTCACTATTTGATATCCTTGCGTTTTCACCCAAACATCAGCACGGGAAGTATCCCTTACGTCAAAAGTTTTATAGCTAATCATTTCATCATCCTTCGAAACGATTAAAACCATCCACAGCTTATTCAATTCTGAATCTGACCTTGAATTAATGGACGGCACCAATTGAATCGCTCCATTTTCAGGTGGGTCTATCATTATCCCAGCGGCAAAAGAGTATTGCTTTTCCTTCATCATTGTCATGGAATTAACAACAACCGATGAATCATTAATTTCAAAAGGATGCGTAAAATCAGCTAAATCATACGCGATTTTCTTAGAAGGCGTTAAGAGATCAAACGTCAACAATCGTATTCCTTTAAACGATTCGGTGCTAATTAAGGAAGCTGTTTCAAATATTTTCTTTAACCCGGGAGTGTACGGCATAAACCCTTCGTGCGATAGCAGAACAT
Source organism: Bacteroidia bacterium (assembly GCA_047611425.1). Taxonomy (GTDB): domain Bacteria; phylum Bacteroidota; class Bacteroidia; order UBA10329; family UBA10329; genus JBLFWJ01. The sequence goes on from JBLFWJ010000148.1 coordinate 2,979, forward strand.
GCATTTTGGAATACTTGGACGTGTCTAAGGCGTACTTTTCATTCACATCCATGTAAACGCCCAATGCCTCCATCTGGCGATCAGTATGTTCAAAATCTTTGAAGACTGATCTATCAAAATAAAATGCCATCGTTGGAAGCTCATATCCTGGACTAACCATAACCGATGTTTCCGTCATGTCCGTCTTCATTATTGCAGACACTGCATTTTTCCAATCCATGGGTGGAATAGGCTTCCAATGAACCGCACTTCCTAAAACTCCGGCAATAACCACCACAGCTGCAATCAGTAGTTTTCTATTTAACACATGTTCAATAGAAATGGCCAGCAACAGCATCATTGCTGGCTGAACCGCCAGTATATATTGAGGTTGAAACAACGGCTTAATCGTATGTGAAAAGACGATGCTTCCAACAACCGGAACAATTACCCAGATAAGGACAAACGATAAATTCTTGACACCCATTGACTTTCCCAACCATCTAAGTAGCAATCCCAAAAGCAATGCAAGCTGAACGTAAATGAGTGTCACCGAAGAATATAGCTTAACAATAACCTCCTGAACATTTTCTAAAGTTGGGGGGCCAAACCAAAGGGGACGATCCTCATCGAAGTAGGAAATGCTTAAATAATAAAGGCCAAATGTTAAAGCTGATGCGAGTAAACCACTTATAGGCAGGCCTACAGATCGCATTCCATTTTTGTGTGCGTTGATTAAAATAATCAAGCCTTGAGCGGCCAAACTGAATATGGATGTTGGATGCGCAAACATCATCAGAGTGGTAAAAAAGAAATAAGCCAATACGCTAGGCACATTTCTCTTATCGATGGTTCGGAGCAATGCCGAATACGATAAAACCGTAAAAACCATCATAAACGAATACGGTCTAGCCAAATGCGAATAATGATATTGTATGGGAGACAGAATGAAGAATAACGAAGCGATTGCAGCTACTTTTCTACCAAAACTTTTCTCTGCCAACAAATACAACGACCCTGCTGCAATTGCCATCATCAAAAGGCTAAAAGACCTTGTGGCAACCTCGCTAATACCAAACAGTTTTATCCAACCAAACATTATCAAGTTGTACAATGGTGGGTTGGGGTCGTTGGCACTCCGTTCTATTACGTGCTGCCATGTCGTTTGGGCATTCCAGAGATGAATCGCCTCATCAAGAAAGTAGCTGGCATGGCCCAGATTAAAGCCATGAATGCAGATTGTAGCCGCAAAAACGACAAATGCTGCTACATATCTGTTGGTCATCAACATGGCGCCAAAAGTAACAGTTGAGACAATGTTCTAGCCACTGGTTTTCACCTCTCCTGTACCCTATCTAGATTGTAACTTTGGCCACGAATAATGATCAGGATCAAAACACCAATTTCATTTGAAATAACCGGGATATTAACCGGGTTCTTGATAGTTCTGGCTCAATGGGCGAATGCTCAAGAAAATGCAATGCTTTTTCTTGCCAAGAATAATGGAGATACAATCCAAGGCGAGTATTCAGAACCGAAGATTCGGTTTGGTTATAGAACCAACGCCAATCTGACACTTGCGCAGAAATTCGTTTTAACGGATAAAATAACACAGGCTGAAACTGAATATGCATTAGAGACGATTTCTGCGGTGCACTTGTTTACTCAAGCTGGTGAAGAGATTTTCAGACCTAAAGAGCTGGATATTATTGGCTACTGGGGCATTGATCTATTCTTGGCAAAGGAAATGATAGAAGGCCCAGTATCACTGTATGAAATTCGAATTCCACGAAAATTTGGTAGCAGTGGATTCGGTATTGGCGGATTAGGATTCAAAATCCGAGGAGAAGACAATAGAACATTGATTTTGGAACGAGGAGATTACTGCACTATGGTAAAACGAACTAAATTCAGACGGGATTTTGCCGACTACTTTTTCGGTCTCCCCGAACTTGTTCAATCAATCAGAACAAAAGAACTAGGATACGATGACCTGAATGTAATTGTCAGGAAATACAATGAATTCAAATCCGGAAAAACTGACCTGGTAGGGTATACGGATGGATTAATCGAACTACTAAACGGAACCAAGTTAGCTGGGAAACTAAAGGTTTACAATTCGGCCAAAAGCTGTAGAAAGTTCAGATTCGTAGATAACCTAGACCGACCGGTGCAGGTTTCCAATAAACTTGTCCATTCGTATCAACGAGCAAATGAGCATTACCGTAAACACGAACTGATAAATGGTTCTGATACCGCTGTAGTCTATCTGTTGCAGGTAGTCTCAGGTCCTGTTTCATTGTTTCGATTCACTTCCGACCTTCAGGTCAAATACCATAAGAAACTCCCTACAATTGAATATGGAGAAGTCTATAAATTCTATTTCGAGAAAGAAGATGAGTTCACTGCCATTGATGAAAAGAACTTTCACGAAGAAGCGTCTAAGTACTTTTCGGATGCACCAAAATTGGCTACCAGAATTGAAAAACGAGAACTTGGTTATAACGACCTAATTCCAATTCTTCAGATTTATGCTAGAGAAATTAGCCAATAATTAAGGGATGCTTAACGCATTAGAACCATATCATTCTTGTAAATGAAAATCGCAATAATTGGTGGTGGCGCTGCAGGTTTCTTTGCTGCCATTTCGGCAAAGACGCATCATCCAAATGCCAAGGTTCAAATCTTTGAGAAGTCTCAAAAACTACTGGCCAAGGTTAAAGTATCGGGAGGCGGAAGATGCAATGTCACCAATGGCACTTCTTCTATTAGCGAGTTATGTGCGGCTTATCCTCGAGGAGGAAAACAGTTAAAGAAAGCTTTTCATCAATTCAATACCACCCACACAAAAGCATGGTTCGAATCCAGAGGTGTTGAACTATACACCCAAGACGATGGCCGAGTTTTCCCCAAGTCAGACAACTCTCAATCAATCATCGATTGTTTGATGAAAGAAGTGAATGCCCTTGGCATTGAAATCTACCTAGGAACATCAATAACGAAGCTTGCACCAAGTGACACTGGAATTGACCTTCACTTTGGGTCCAATGTGGAGCAATTTGATAAAGTAATTGTGGCAACTGGAGGCTCACCAAAAAGGGAAGGCTTAAACTGGCTAGAAGAACTCGGGCACGAAATCGTTGACCCAATTCCATCACTCTTCACATTCAAATTGCCAAAGGATCCTATTTCAGAACTGATGGGACTTTCGGTTGACAATGCGATTGTCAAAATCCAAGGAACCAAACTCAAGTCCGAGGGTCCACTTCTCATTACACATTGGGGAATGAGCGGGCCCGCAATTCTGAAACTCTCTGCATTCGGAGCACGAACCTTAAATGACCTCAACTACGATTTCAAGGTTCAGGTTAACTGGGCAGGAGAACAGAATTCTGAATTTGTTGGAGAGGAACTCTCCTTTCAGTTTTCCAATCATCCCAAAAAGCTGATTGGTAATTCGCGCCCTTTTAAAATGCCAGAACGACTCTGGCATTTTCTGCTGAATAAGGCTCAATTGAATCCCGCTAAACCTTGGGGTGAGGTTGGCCGAAAAGGCCTAAATCGATTAGTGGAAGTACTAACCAACGATATTTATCATGCACAAGGTAAAACCACTTTCAAAGAGGAATTTGTAACGTGTGGTGGTGTGAGTCTAGGCAGCATCAACATGAACACGATGCAAAGCAAGGCTTGTTCAAGCCTTTATTTTGCCGGTGAAGTAATGGATATTGATGCCATTACAGGTGGCTATAATTTCCAAGCAGCTTGGACCACCGGGTTTATCTCTGGTCAATTAGGTTAATTACCATGCTTCACAAACTTCTCAACGATTGTATTACCATCATCAGTTAACACTTCCAAAAGATAAACCCCAGGTGGTAGATCGCTCACATCCAACTCCGTAGCCCCCGTCATTGCGAGGGAGGAACGACCGTGGCAATCTCGGTCTTTGCAGATCTCCCTTCCCATCATGTCCATTACCGAAAGATGCAGGCCGTCACCCTGAGCCTGTCGAAGGGTTGAACCTTGTAGCTTAATGCTCACAACATCCCTTGTCGGATTAGGCCACAGCTTCAACTCAGGTCCTTTAAGCGGGTGGCTGAGGCTCTCGAAGCCCACATAACCCATACTATCCACATGACTCAACCAAATATCATCTATGTAGTAATAGGCGTAATCCCACCAGTCAAGTGTATCGGTCGATCCATCATCCACCCATTCCATCTCACTCAGCGAATCGGGTCTGAAATTGCCGATGTGTATTATTCTTTCTCCCCCATCCGCGACAAACGTTCCGCTAACCTTGGTCCAAATTTCTTTGTTATCTATTGGATTGCTCGAATCGTTTTCCAAATAAACCGGACAATCTACCTCACAATCCAACAATTCGCCACCCAGCGTAAACGTTACTCCAATATTATGACAGATTCTTCGATAATGGTCGGCCGGACTAACCCAACACTCGAAGTAATATTCCTCACCTGCGGTAAGGTCATACTTCATTATTTGTGCTGGAATTTCACGGGTATTTGCAAATGTGGGTAGTGCAATGGTAACAAACCCTGCATAAGCACTTCCATTATGAGCAAATTGATGACCAAGTATGTTCTGTGGGATGCTATGTGAACCCTCACCACAACCTCTGAAATGGTCAGGGCTTCCAGCGGATGCGCTCCAAGGTGTTGCGCACATTTGTCCGTTCGCAGAATCACAACAAATCTCATAGATCTCTTCAAAACCACCATTGTAAACGATGTTCTGAGCTTGAATAAAGTATCCCTGCAAAACGGTCACAACTATAAATATCGGGTGTTTGCTCATTTCTTAACGATAATCAGTTTCTCTTGGAACTTCAATCTACCATCCACAGATAACATGCAATGATATACTCCTTCTGCGAGGTCGTTTATGTTTACGGATAGCCCATTGCAACGATAGTTTTTGGCGTACACTTGCTTTCCAATTGCATCGGTAAGAATAAACCGAACCGTCTTATCAGATTCGGTATTGCATACAATTGAAATGCTCCCATTGCTTGGGTTCGGAAAGACACGGAATGCCAATTCTTCAATGGCATTAGTGCTTTGCTCGTCTTCATCATATAGGTTAGGAGCAGACAATCTCGCGCTTGAACTGGTATCCGCTGGCACCACATCGCAATCATTCATATACCCGCCCGCGCGAGGCTGCGCCTCGTGCGGAACTATAAAAGGCCGTCCTCGGCCAATTTCCAAATACCGCATTTAACATTTTCAAATACCAAGTTCATTTACTTGTAAGCATCTTTCCTCATGTGCGCTGCTATGGAGATAATGATGTGGTTCAGTTACAATCATTGCTTTGACCGGATTACGGTGCATATAGTCCATCTTTTGCCGAATAACGTTCATTGACCAAAGTTCAATCGGATGATTTCCATGTTGCCAGAACTGGTGTTTCTTGTT
>JBLFWJ010000149.1:0-8396 GCA_047611425.1 Bacteroidia bacterium
ATTAGAGCAAGTGTTGACTCAAGCTTCGGTAGCGGGGTGTGGGTGTGGCAGAAAGCCCTTTTCAGAGCCTATGGGTATTCAATGGTTCGGGTGATATTTCAGAACCGTAAAAGTGGGTGTTTCAGGCACTTAAACAAAACGACAAATCTGGCTATGACAACACGAGTTGCTATAGCCAATTCTTGTAAGTAATAGATGCGAGCTTTGTGCATTGGAAGAGCTACTAAAGAAAATAAAGAGTCGTATTGATTTAAAGCCTGAGGCAGAGGCGCACTTTTTATCTCTTGCCAAAACCCGGTCAATCCCTAAAGGCGCAACCCTTATCTCTGAAGGGCAAGAAGTCAATAAAGAATATTTTGTGACCGAGGGCTGCTTAAGATCTTACTGTATTGATAAGAATGGGAAAGAGCACACACTACAATTTGCCATTACAAACTGGTGGATAAGTGATTACATCGCGATTCACACAGATGAGCCCGCCACTCTGACTATAGAGTCGCTTACCGATTCTACCGTCATTGAGTTCGAGGCAAAAGATCTAGATACAACCCTCAAACTGTTCCCAGAGTACGAGCCCTTTCAAAGAGAGCTTTTAGAAAGACATGTAGTGAGTCTACACAGAAGAATATTGAACCAATTGCAATTGACTGCTTCAGAGAGATATGATTTGTTTTTAGAGCAATATCCTCATATCGAGCAACACTGTCGGAACTATCATATCGCTTCTTATCTGGGTATTACACAAGAAAGCCTGAGCCGCATACGATCAGAACGGGTTCAGTGATGCTTTTCTTACCATAGGTCATTTTTTAGCCTATGGCCTTCCTTCACTTTTGTATCAATCAAAAAAAACAATCGATATGAAAAAAGTACTCATTGGATTAGCAAGTGTTATAGTCCTAATCTGCATAGCACTATTCTTTGCAATTAAGCCTAAACTAGAGGCAGATGGTTCCTACAGTCCATCAGCGCTTGCCCTCAATCTGGCAACCGTCCAAAAAACCGATTTTGAGAATATAGAATACACTCAGTATCAAGGTAATCGCTCAAAAATCCTTGTGATTTTTACCGAAGAAAAAAACCTGATGATGAAGAACAACAAATTGTTCTCTACAGGAAACCATCCAATAGAAGCTCTGCTACCAATGTTACACCTGAAGAATGCAGGTTTTGATTTTGAAATAGTTACTCCAACTGGAAAGCCTGTTGTTTTTGAAATGTGGGCCTTTCCAACGGAAGACGAACATGTACTGGCTATCTACAATCAACTTAAACCAAGATTTGAAAAGCCAAGAAAACTTCAAGACTTTATCGACAGATCCTTGTCCGAATCAGATTCTTATGCCGCGGTATTTGTACCTGGCGGTCATGGCGCTATGATAGGCATTCCTGAAGACAAGAACGTTGGAACGGTATTGAACTGGGCACATCAAAACGACCTATTTACTATAAGTCTTTGTCATGGCCCAGGATCGTTCTTGTCAACCATAATTGATAACAAGAAGTTCATCTATGACGGATACAATATGGCTGTATTTCCAGATGCTGTGGATAAACAAACTCCAATGATTGGATATCTACCTGGTGAAATGACTTCTGGAATAAGTGAAAAGCTAAAGGGCTTGGGAGCGAATGTTATTAATGCGGAGTCAGACCAAACGGTCGTCTTGGACAGGAAACTAATAACAGGTGCAAGTCCATTAGCATCGAATGAACTAGGCAAGCTTGCAGCCAATACTTTGCTGAAAGAATTGAACTAAAGAAGTACTTACAACACCAACCATCAAAATAGGGGCTCGAAACAGTACGCAAGCTTTGTGCTTTCTACCCATTCGACAAGCTCAGGGCAAGCGTAGTTCAGTTTACGTCCGCTGGACGTGAGCTCCCTTCGGTCGGTTCGGGTGATAGGACGAAGGAGCTAAACCCCTATTTTTCATAGCTGTAAAACATTGGCATTCTTTCCGTCAACCCAATTTCACCCAAAGGAAATAGACAGCAAATCCAGTTAAGAACACAATTCCTAACCAACTCAATACTCTTAACCAAGGTTTAGGTTTGGCGTCCTCAGGAATCAATTTGCCAGTAACCAGTTTAAAGTTGACGATAGCAATTATCGGAGCGATCAAGAAACTGATCGTAGTTGCAAGGTCAACCAAGGATTTAAGCTTTGCTCCAAAAAAGAAGACAATCGCAAACGCACCAATTGCAGTTACGGCCAACGAAATATTGTAAACCTTGCGAGTATCCAAGTTTTTATCATTGGGTAGAAATAGGAGTTCAACTGAACGTTCCAACGAACGTGCGTAACCATCAAATACTGCAATACAGGTTCCAAACATGATGGAAAACCCAGCCGCAGCGATGATGAAGTAGCTCCAACCCCCAATAAAATTGGTGTAAAGGCCAATAACTGAATTTGCAAATGCTCCGCTGCTATTTGGTAACTCAGCTCCCGTTCCATAAAGCATGTAGGCACCGAGTGTTACAAAACACAAAGACAAGACCGCGGAAATGATGTAGCCAAGATTGAAGTCCGTCAAGGTTTCCTTTAGCGTAGGCTTGTAGCCTGTCTGCTTGATACGTTCTATTGTCCACAGGCTATTCCAAGCGCTCATGTCTACAGCAGTTGGCATCCACCCCATCAGGGCGATAATGAACAGCATGGTTTTGTTGTCCCAAATATCAGGTGCGATAAAAGTGGGAAGTTGGGTACTCGGTCCTTTCATCAAAGCAAGAACAAACGCCACTAAAGTTGAAATCAACAATACCGAACCAATCACTTTTATTAGAGAATCGAGTGCGCTATAGCGGCCACTTATAAGAATGCCCGAACAGATCACAAAGAGGATAACGGTGGCCCAAATTCCCCACTCTGAGATTCCGAATAAATTCTGAAGGAACCCAGAGGTAACCGCTCCAACAGCAGCAGAAACGAAAAACATACTTCCGATGGTGATCAGAAAGTAAAGCCACAACATCCACCTTCCAATCTTTTTGTAGCCATCGATTATGCTTGTTCCGGTGGCATTTGCAAACCGACTTCCGAACTCGAAAAACGGGTATTTAAAGATGTTGGCCGCAAGAATGAACCCCACTAAGGCAAATCCATAACCTGCTCCAGCTCTGGTACTTTGAACCAAATGCGAAACTCCAATGGCCGTGCTGGCAAAGAGAATTCCCGGCCCAAGGGTTTTGAGAAAGCTGGAGAATTTGGAATCTTTCAACACTATCGATTTTGCCGCATGAAACTAATTAAAGCTTCCTAAGGAATCGAACCTTTAATAACAAATTATGGTCAGATCATTGAACAATCAACTTGTAATCTTGCAAATTCGAGTTAGAAGAATCCCCGAGGATTGAAGAGAGCGTCTGATCACATAACTTCAACGTTCTATTCAGAAGGCATGATGAAAATAGTTTTCACAGTTCTCTTGGCACTTACGGCAATGGGCTCATTGGCACAAAATCCAATGATCATTCCGCCTGCTATTGATGGCGGCACTTACCAATTGACTTTACAGACCGGAACGCACGAATTTTATCCCGGTGTTACAACCAATACCATGGGGATAAATGGGAACCTTCTTGGACCTACTTTAATTATGGAAGCCGGAGAATCGGTTGACATTTCAGTAGAAAACCAACTTGGAGAAAACTCAACCATTCATTGGCATGGCATGCATGTTTCTGCCGAAAATGATGGAGGACCACACACCATTATAAACGATGGCTCAATCTGGAACCCCCAGTTCACGGTACTAGACAAGGCTGCTACGTATTGGTATCATCCTCATTTACACGAGAAAACGAATGAGCATGTCGTTAAAGGGTTAGCGGGATTTGTGATTGTCCAGGATAGTGAGGAGTCTGCTTTGGATCTTCCTCGAACTTATGGGACAGATGACTTTCCAGTCGTTTTTCAGACTAAAGCCTTTGACGGCTTGGGCCAAGTGGTGATAGACACGGAGTTGGACACGGCTGTTATGGCCAATGGAACCGTCAACGCTCAAATTGATCTTCCTGCACAGGTTGTGAGATTAAGACTGTTGAATGGAGCATCTCAACGTGCATTTAACGTGACGCTCTCAAACGACAGTAGTTTTCATCAGATTGCTTCGGATGGAGGGCTGCTTTCTGAACCTGTTGAATTGAATGAATTGCTACTTGCACCTGGTGAGCGAGCAGAGATTCTTATTGATCTTACAGGAATGGATGGTCAGGCTTTCAGTGTGATGAGTAAGTCCAGCAATATCCCAAACAATACCCATGGTGCTGGTATAGTGACTATGATGCAGCAAACTATACCGGGATACAACGACAACCCACTTAATGGGGCCGATTTTGATCTATTCAATATTGATGTTGTAGCTGCAACTGCCAACCCAATCACCCTGGTCCCTTCTACATTGGCACAAGTGAACCCTTATTTAGAAGCGGATGCCGACACAACCAGAACAATTACGCTTGACCCAGCGGCTATTGGCCCAAACGTGATGATCGAAGGCCCTTTTGTTATCGATGGAGTTGGCTTCGATATGAACGTGATTAACCAAACAATAAAATTGGGAGATACCGAAATCTGGGAGATTTTCAATCAAAGTGGAATCTCACACCCTTTTCACATCCACGATGTTCAATTCTTCATCCTAGACATCAATGGCATTTCCCCACCAGAAAACCAACAAGGAAGAAAAGATGTGGTGCTGGTGCCACCTATTGGCTCGGTTCGATTCATCACCAAGTTCGAAGACTTCGCTAATGCCGATACTCCCTACATGTATCACTGTCACATGCTTACCCACGAGGATGAAGGAATGATGGGACAGTTTCTGGTCGTTGATGATAATACTTCCATTAAAGAGAACACAGAGTTCGCCAACATCTATCCCAACCCGACCAAAGGTGGGCTGGTCAGAATTGAATCGCGGATTTCAATGAAAAGTTTGACCATATATGGAATGGATGGGCAATTGATTCATCGAGAAAGGCTATTCGGAAAGACCAACCATGAAATTGATTTAGCCGGAATTGGCAAAAATGTCATGGTCCAAATAAGAACTACCAATGGTTCTTACATCAACCAAATGATCATCAATAGTGAATGAGACTTTGTTTTGGTGAATCCCACCAGCCATGCAAACTTGCTGAAGGCCAAGATATGATCACTTAACTTCATCCACTTATAACACCACAATTATGAAATCAATTTTCACCGCCATTCTTTCTATCCTGGTGCTTGGGACACAAGCACAAACGCTGATCCTTTCAGACCCTATACAAGTTGCCGACAATGAGTTGTATGGCAAAACACGTCCACGCGTTGCCGTTAATCGTTCTGGAGAACCCGTGGTGATGTGGGGGCAGAATGCAACCAAGAAAGTTTTCGTCTCCTCGTTGGGAGCTGGCTCAGGACAGTTCGGTACCCCTGTTGACATTAACCCTAATGGCATTCAAGCCTTTATCTCAAATTGGGTAGGGCCGGATATTGGTTCGTATGGCGACACCGTTTTCGTAACCTATCACTCCACGCCAGAAAACATTGGTTTTAGCTACGTACACAAGAGTGTGGATGGCGGTCTTACGTTTGGTGATTCCGTGCGGGTTGACCATCCGACAGTAGAACAATCAAGATTTCCTTCAGTAACGGTTCAACCTAATGGAAATCCAGTGGTTGGATTCATGCAATTTGAGGGTAATTATCTTGATCCTCGATATGTTGTTGCCAATTCAAACGATGGTGGAGCATCCTTTCTTGAGCAAGTAGAAGCATCTTCGGAAGCTCCTGGAGAAGTATGTGATTGCTGTCCCGCACAGGTCATTACAAACGGGGAGAAACAAGCCATCGCGTATCGAAACAATGACGAAAACTTACGAGACGCGTGGGTCAGTATTTCTTCTGATAATGGCGCCACGTTTCCAATAGTTGAAGATATTGATAACGGAAATTGGATGATAAATGCTTGCCCATCCAGCGGGCCCGATGGATTTATGTCTGGTGACACGCTTTACACCACTTGGATGAGTGAGGGGTCTGGTGACGCTAGAATATCAATTGCAAGTATTTCTATGCTAGATGGAGGAATCGGCCATTCCAATTTTGTACGAAACCAACCCTTTGATGGAATTGTTGAAAATTATCCACGAATGGCTGGAGAAAACGACAACATAGGAATCGTTTTTCAAGGTTGGACTAGTGGTAATTACGATTGTTTCGTTACGGCCTCGACCACAGGAATTTCCGGGTTGGGAGACACGCTCAGATTAGGCGCTACAACTGACGGGGCCCAACGCTACCCAGACATAGCTTTCCACAATGGAGTTTTTCATATCGTTTATGATGATAGCGAGGCGGGTCATCTTATGTATCAAACTGCCTTTTGGGGAAACGTTGGAATTGATGAGTTTGAGCTTGAACCTAAGGTTTGGGTTAATCAATATGGACAGATTCAGATTGACCAGGTTGAGGCGGGTTCTACGGTTGAGATTTTTAATATGCTTGGAGAATCAGTTCATCACAGCTCACTTAAAGGAAGTTCCGAGCCAATTTCAGGCTTACCCCAGGGAACTTACTTGTTGCGTATAAGCAATGGTAAAGACCAATTCATTAAGAAAATGATCGTTCCTTGATTATCTGTTATCTTCCTAACTTTAACCAGATTATGAGCATCGCTCACCAATGAAGTTGACTCAAAACATAGTTGCATTAACGCTGATTTTCGCCACCCAGTTCGGGTCGATGGGAATCTTGCTTAATAAGCATTATTGTAAGGGATCACTCACCGAAGTTTCAGTTCTGTTGTCAAACAAAGGTTGTACGGACGACCTTACGTTTGTTGATCGACTTACACACGTTGATCATAACTGCCATAAATCAACTCACGACAACGGAGTCAGCAAATCACCTTGTTGCGATTTTGAATCTACATTCGGAAAGATTTATCTCTTTCAAGAAGATGATTCACGAGGCTCTTTCGATGTTTCCAGTAACGATTTTCAACAATCAACTCTAGAACAGTTTACCTCTATCAAACTTTTGGAGCGTAGATTCAATTTCGTTCCACGTCAACCGCCAGACATTGGGATAGAACAACGTATCGAGTTCTGTAGGTTTCTAATCTGAGATGTTTAACCACTGAGTAATGCTCAGTTAAGAAAGAACATCGGGTAATGGGCTTTTCCCTTTTCAACTAAAGCCAATTTTCAATAATCAAAACATGAAACATATTTTACTTTCAATTATAGCTATTGCGTCATTTTCGAGCTACGCTCAAACCCACGTTGTATTACAAACCAATAATCTTTTTGGTAGCCAAGCATTTTATGCAGACAATCAAGAGCATGACTATTTAGACTGGAATGACAACGAAATAAAATTCTCCAGAGTAAGCTATTATTTGGCGCAACTCGAATTATCGGATGGTTCGGCTAGCGAAGCTTTAAGCGAATCGCACGTTCTTGTAAAAAGTGACATCACAGAATATTATCTAGGAACGACCACGTTAAGTACTATCTCTTCAATCAATTTTGGATTAGGGATTGAAGCCTCCCTCAACCATCTTGACCCTGCAACATATCCCGGAAACAGTCCGTTGGCCCATCAAACCCCAAATATGCATTGGGGCTGGTCTGCCGGTTACAAGTTTGTGGTGTTAGAAGGATACGTTGATGATTCAGGAAACGGTACACCAAGTGACATTTTCCAATTCCACTGTTTGGACGATGCCAACTACCAAGCTGGAATTGACGTTCCGACTTACACCACATCGAGCAACGACACACTTTACATAAAGATCACTGTTGATCATAAAGGTTGGATTGAACAAGTGGATGTACCCGATGCAGGTGTCTTGCATGGATCTTTTCCAGAGACTAATCAAGTAATGGATAACTCTAGTGGTTCACCAGTTTTCCGTGCATATTCTGCCGTAGGAATTGAGGAAGACCAAAAGCATTCTTACGCAGTTGTTGATTACTTAAAGCCATACGCACCAACAATTCGATACAGTTTCGATGGCATTCGTAAAGTGGATGTTCGCATTATGGATATGAACGGAAAGGTTATCGAATCTGGGAATTCATTGAACGGCCAAGGTGAGTTTGCAATATGGTCTGAGCCTGCCACTGGCATATACCTGTATTCGTTCTCAAGCAACGGAGAGGTTTTGGCTACCGAAAGGTTCACCGTCACACGGTAAATTTTACCTCTGTGGCTTCATGACTTCCTCATGAAGGCTTTAGTTATAATTATATCAGCATTGATGGGAGGCGCGGTCCTTTCATCAGAGATTGACGGGTTTGACCTTCAGGTTCCTAAGGGATTTCCACAACCGGAAATTCCAACGGATAATCAATTGACTAAGGCAAGGGTAGAATTAGGGAGAAGACTATTTTTTGAT
>JBLFWJ010000150.1:0-8352 GCA_047611425.1 Bacteroidia bacterium
TAAAAATGCGGATCAAAAATCCTTCTCTGTAAAGGACAAACTCGAATTGGATTATCGTACCGGTAGAGTTTATCACAAGATGAAAGACCATTCAAAGGCCATTTCATTCTACAAGAAAACGGTTAATGATCATTCTGTTACTGGAACCTACTTTCCAGCAAATGCATCGCTTAAACTTGGTGAGATCTTCGAGCATCAGAATGATCAATCCGAAGCCTTGAAATGGTACGTGGCCAGTATGGAATACGATGATCACGAATATGAAAACAGCATTGCTCAAAAAGCAAAGGCTGGAATTTCGAGGTTGGATTAACTCTAAAACTTAACTCCAACCGAAGCCATTACATTATGGCTACTCACGACAACATCAATCGGTGCAATTGCAGCATCGTACACCAAGTAGTTGGAATTTTCTCGCTGTAATTGATAGGCCATATCGAACATAAAGTGGCGGCCTTTCCATCCAAAACCAAGCGAATACTTCGAATCGTTCAGGTCATACTCACCACTGTACGGATCACTGTTCATTCCGAATCCTCCTCGAATAAAAAACTTCTTCAATTTTACCTCTACCCCAGCCCGAATACTTCCTACAGCTTTTAGGTAGTCTTTAATATTACCATTCTCAGTAGAAAAAGAATAATCGTCAGCGCGGAATCGTGCCATTGAATAATCGATGTGTTCGTAATCAACACTGATAACGGCCATTCTGGCTATCACAAAAGCTACACCACCAATTGCCCGAAAGGGCGTTTGTAACTTGTAGTTGTACGACCCTTCAGGACTTGACGCGCTATAGCTGACCGTGTCAAATACCGATACAATTGATGCGCTATAATTCTCCTCCATATTGAAGAACGTTGGACTATGAATTGAAGCTCCAATTCGGAACCAATCTGCTGGTCGGTAGATTACGCCAAACTTCAAATTCACACCTGACCCCGATGTTCTTAGGAACTCCGTTTGGGTGAATTCTCTAAAGCCACTTGAAGTATCATCGGGAGCAATTTCAGTGTGATTTCGTTCCGATCTATAATTGATATTCTGATATCCAATCGATCCACCGATGTAAAGGGTATTCGCATAATTCCCTCCAAACGAAAGGTCTGTCTGCCCTTTAAACCCTTTGGTCGTTTCCTGAATTTGCTGCTGGTGTCCGTAGTTATCAAGCACGTTTCGTTCATAGCTAGATGTTCCTCCGGCAGGAGTATCAATTAACCAAGTTTGCCAAGCCAAATCCGATCCAAAAGAATTGAGTTGAGTGAAATCCGTTCCTTCAGCATCATACACATATTGGTCGATTAAGGATGATCTGTTGTTTACACCTTCGAAATAAGAATTACGATGAAAGGACTGATGCCTTGTGTAATTCAATCCCATTGAAAACCCATTCCAACCTCGCGCTCCAGTTTCCTTATTTTTCTTCTTGAAACGAGCGACAATTCCGGCATTGCCAATATTGAAGTTCATTTTGGTCTCCGATGAATTCTGACCCAAAAACTTTCCTTCAGTTACAATTCCTGCAATTCCTGTACTAAATCCCAGCTGCGTCTTATTGAAAACAGCAACTCCAGCTGGATTAACAGTGATTGCGCTAAGATCATTTCCCATTGCGCTCATCGCTCCACTTAACCCCATAAACCGAGCGGTGCCGGTGATGTCATTTTCAGAGTAACGGAGTGCATCAACTTCGTTCTGGGCAAACCCTGATACTGCAAGGAGTGCTAACGAAATAGTTAGAATTTTCTTCTTCATTATCCTTGATTTTCCAATTATCACCTTCCGCCTCTCGATCTTGATGAACCGCTAGATCGCGAACCTCCAGAACTTCTTGACGGAGACGAACTTCTACTTGGGCTTGTAGATGAACCTCGGGAAGGACTCGGTGAAGAACTTCGATTCATAGAACCAGATGACCTGTTATTTGAAGGTCGGCTCTGTGTTCCTGAAGGTCTTGTTCGAGAGTTAGATGGTCTTGTTTGAGTACCTGACGGACGACTTTGTGGATTCGAAGGTCTGGTTTGCGTACCTGAAGGTCGATTTTGAATTCCATTATTCCGGTTACTTGGACTAGAGGGATGTGTCATATTCTGAGAAGGACGCGAATTAGAAGGTCTTGTTTGTGCCCCTTGAGGACGCGGTCTCGTACTAGATGGTCTCGTCTGAGTTCCCTGAGAACGTGTTCTTGTCGAACTTGGTCTCGTCTGAGTAGCCTGTGGACGTGTCTGAGTTCCTTGGGGCCTCGTTTGAGTTGAGGTAGATCGATCAGATCCTGTCACTTTACTACGAGTAGGAGGCACAGTTACTTTGGCCGGCTTATAACTGGCTGGTTCCTTAACAGTAGAAGAAGGCCGAGTGCTCATGGCACCAGGTTTCGTGGTTGACGGTCTGGTAGATGGCAACTTAGAAACAGTTGCTCCTGCTCTATTTCCTTGCAGCGTAGGCTTTATTCTAACTGGGTTTTTGGTTGCAACTCCTCCGGTAGCGTGTGCCACAAGTCCCGTGGTTGCTTGGCGGTTATACCGTTCTACAAAACCAGCACTTCGATATCCAGACCCGGTTAGACCATTTCCATCTCTATGTCCATAATAGAATCCACTATTTGAATCATACGAATTGTAGTACCCTGCGTCAGCGAGACCATTGTTATATCCGTCTGCATATCCATTATAGTACCCGTTTCCAAAACCGCCATTCCCGAATCCATTGTAGCAAAATGGGTAGGAATTCCAATTGTTGTATCGAGGATAAGACCAGCCAAAACCGCCATTCCAGCCTCCGTAAGAATTCCATCCCCAAGACCAACTTGGGTATCCTGAATAAATCGAGGTTCCGTAGCAATACGGATCATTATTGTACCAATACATATTAGTGTACCAAGGATCATAATATCCGTAGTTATAAACTGGTCGATGAAATCTTCTTATTCGAGAAGAGTAGTAGTAATCGTCATTTTCGTAGTAGTTACCATTCTCATCAGTGTCAGAATATTCCTCTGTATAGCTCTTCTGAAGGCTGTCAGCATACCCTCCAGCTGGGTAATAATCTTCTTCCTCGTAGGTTGAATACCCATCTGTACCAGTGGAATTGTCATCGTACACATCTTCATATGTAGGAACCGGATTACGCGTTCCGAAAATCTCATCATCGTCCTGACCGAATGACTGGCCATAGTTGAACATTGTAAACACCAATGCCATCACTAGGCTGACTATTGCTCTCTGATTGAAGTAAGTGACTTGCTTTTCCATGTTGAAGCTCCGTTACGTATTGATTAATTTAGCCCGCTCTCGGACAGCCCGAGAAACTCAAATATCATACCAAATAATGGGTAAAGGAATTACAAAAAGAGAGGAGGATTATTCGAAGTGGTACAACGAACTGGTTGCGAAAGCCGACCTTGCAGAAAGCAGTGCCGTTAGGGGATGCATGGTCATCAAGCCATACGGGTACTCTGTTTGGGAACGCATGCAACGTGATCTTGATGACCGCTTTAAAGAAACTGGACATGAGAATGCGTACTTCCCTTTGTTCATTCCAAAGTCATTTTTCAGCAAAGAAGCTGCTCATGTGGAGGGGTTTGCCAAAGAATGTGCGATTGTTACCCATTACAGATTGAAGAATGGAGAAAATGGAGGCATCGAAGTTGACGAAACTGCCAAGTTGGAGGAGGAGCTGATTGTCCGACCAACTTCCGAAACGATTATCTGGAACACCTACAAGAATTGGATTCAGAGTTACCGAGACCTGCCTTTACTCATCAATCAATGGGCAAATGTTGTTCGATGGGAAATGAGAACCAGACTCTTTCTGAGAACGACTGAGTTCCTTTGGCAAGAAGGCCATACTGCACATGCTACTGCTAACGAAGCAATCAAGGAGGCTGAAATGATTACAGATCTCTACGAGAGTTTCTGTCAAGATATTCTGGCAATGCCAATTTGGAAAGGTGTTAAATCAGAAAACGAACGGTTTGCGGGGGCTGTTGAAACGTATTGCATTGAAGCATTAATGCAAGACGGAAAAGCACTTCAAGCTGGAACTTCACACTTTCTTGGTCAGAATTTCGCGCGTGCATTCGATGTAAAATTCACTAACAAAGAAGGTGTTCAAGATTTGGTTTGGGCTACTTCTTGGGGAGTTACTACAAGATTGATCGGTGCTTTGATCATGACACATTCAGATGACCAAGGATTGGTGCTACCTCCACGGTTGGCACCGCATCAAGTAGTAATCGTTCCTATATACAAAGGCGAAGAACAGTACAAAGTAGTTGTTGACGAAGCCGAAAAGATTGTCAAAGAATTAAAAGCAATCGGTATTCGCGTGAAATTGGATGCCCGAGATACCCACAAACCAGGCTGGAAATTTGCTCAGTATGAACTGAAAGGGGTACCGACTAGAATTGCCATCGGTGGACGTGATATTGAAAATAACACGGTTGAATTGGCTCGTAGAGATACAAGCACCAAAGAAACCGTCAGCAGAGAAGGACTTGCTGAGAACATTAAAAATCTGTTAGATGAAATTCAATCAAACCTCTACAATAAAGCGGTTGATTATAGAACAGAGCACACAACAACCGTTGATTCTTTTGAAGAATTCAAGGAGGTATTGAACGGTAAAGGAGGATTTGTCCTTGCACACTGGGACGGTACTGTAGAAACCGAGAAGAAGATTAAGGAAAAGACCAAAGCGACCCTTCGACTTATTCCACAAGAAGAGGAATATCACGTTGAGGGAAAATGCATAATCACCGGTAATCCTTCTAAGCAATTGGTGGTTTTTGCAAAAGCATACTGATTTGACAAAGGAGTCGACCCGTAGTTTAATTCTCAAATCATTGGTAGAGAAACTGCCAGTGAAAGCGGCTGCGCTTGATAATACGAAGGCTTGCTTCGAGATAATCAAGGAGGAACTTAAAACCCTTGCTGATGAAATGTGCGAAGCATCAAAAGAAGAGGGTTGTTTTCAAATTAAATATCGCGATGCTGGTTCAAATCAATGCGAACTGAGTTTTGGGGAGGATGTAATCATCTTCTATTTATATGCGGACGTATTTGATCTTGATCCTTCACATCCATATTGGAAGACCTCCTATTTAAAAGATGACAGAAACAAAGGCTTTTGCGGGATGATTGGCATTTTTAATTTCTTATCGAATTCCTTCCGGCTCAATCGAAAAGAAGATGTTGGCTATATGATTGGGAGGGTTTTCATTAATACGGAAAACCATTTCTTCACCGAAGGAAAACGCCAATTGGCATTTTTATTTAACGATTTCATAAATAGTACTGTTGACCAAAATGCTGTTAGATCCATCACCGAATCAGCAGTTCAATATTGCTTAGAATTCGACCTACAGAGTCCTCCGTACTCCGATGTAATGCAAGTTCGGGTTGGGGATATTCAATCTCAAAACCAACAAATGAATATTAAAACTGGTAAGAGACTTGGATTCAGATTCGAGGCAGATACCGATCATATTGAATGATCTAAAAAAAATATTTTTCGAGACAAATAACTTTTACATTTGCACTCCCAAAAACATAGGGCCCGTTCGTCTAGGGGTTAGGACGCCAGGTTTTCATCCTGGTAACAGGGGTTCGATTCCCCTACGGGCTACCAAAGACAACTCCTCTCAGTAAAAAAACTGAGAGGAGTTTTTACATTTGGGGATCATGGAAAATCAAAGAATTACAATTGACTCGGAAGGGAATCTTAATGTCCCTAACAATCCGATCATACCATTTATCGAAGGGGATGGAATTGGGGTTGACATTTGGACGCCTGCACGCAAAGTATTTGACGCAGCTGTTGCCAAGGCATACGGGAATGACCGAAAGGTTGAATGGAAAGAAATACTAGCTGGTGAGAAGGCTTACCACGAAACTGGTGAGTGGCTTCCACAAGAAACGCTAACAGCGGTTAAAGATTACTTGGTGGCAATTAAAGGTCCCTTGACCACTCCAATTGGAGGTGGAATTCGATCTCTAAACGTTAAGCTGAGGCAGACGCTTGACCTTTACACTTGCTTACGTCCGGTGAGGTGGTTTAATGGCGTTCCTTCTCCAGTTGTGCACCCTGAGTACACCGACATGGTGATATTCAGAGAAAACACCGAAGACATTTATGCAGGTATAGAATACATGACGGGTACACCCGAATGTGATCGAATGATTGACATTCTGCAAAACGAATTCGGTACGGAGAACATCCGTTTCCCTAAGACCTCCTCTATAGGTATAAAGCCGGTTTCAATAGAAGGTACCCAGCGTTTAGTGAAGGCCGCAATTCAATACGCAATTGATCAAAAGAGGCCTTCAGTCACAATCGTGCACAAAGGGAACATCATGAAATTCACCGAAGGTGGATTCAAAAAATGGGGCTACGAAGTTGCCGAGAGAGACTTCAAGGATTTTGTCTTCACCTGGGGAATGTATGATCGAATTTTTGACGAGCAAGGAAAAGAAGCTGCGGATAAAGCTCAAGACGAGGCGATTAATTCAGGTAAGGTTCTGATAAAGGATTGCATTGCAGATGCCTTCCTTCAAGAGATTCTATTAAACCCTAGAGACCATTCTGTTGTAGCAACGCTAAACTTAAATGGTGATTACGTTTCGGATGCCCTTGCTGCTTGTGTTGGTGGAATTGGGATTGCCCCAGGTGCAAACATTAATTACTCCACGGGATACGCAATCTTTGAAGCAACGCATGGTACTGCACCTAAAATGGCTGGATTGAATAACGTAAATCCAAGTTCCATTATTCTTTCTGGATCAATGATGTTTGAATACATGGGATGGAATGAGGCTGCTCAATTAATTGAAAAGGCCGTAGAGACCACCATTCAGGCTAAAACAGTCACGTTTGACTTTGAACGATTAATGGAAGGAGCAACCTTGCTTAGCTGCTCAGAATTTGGCGATGCGGTTGTCGCAAACATGTAATTTGAATAATTCAGAAATAGGTTGACAAATACAGGATTATTCCTACATTTGCAGCCCGAAATTCGACAAGAATAAAAATGGCAAATCATAAGTCAGCTCTTAAAAGAATCAGATCTACCGAAACACGTAGACTGAGAAATAAGTATCAGCATAAGACCGCACGTAACGCAATTCGTGACCTTAGAGCCGCTACAGACAAGAAGGATGCTGCTGCATTGCTTCCTGCAGTTGAAGGAATGTTGGATAAGTTGGCTAAGAACAACGTTATCCACAAGAACAAAGCAGCTAACCTGAAGGGCAAATTAGCCGTTCACGTTAACGCACTTTAATTCAAACAAAATTTAGTTGAAAAACCTCGGCCATTCGGTCGGGGTTTTTTTGTTGCCGTTTGGTCTGTTTTTCTGAACTTAGTCGACCTCGATATCATGGATTATAAGGTTACCAAAGGCATACGTTCATGGGCGGAAGATGACCGTCCAAGAGAAAAACTTCTTGCAAAAGGAAGAGGCGTCTTGACGGATGCTGAACTGATTGCAATCCTTTTTGGGTCTGGATCCAGAAATGAAACAGCAGTCGGTCTTGCCAAAAGAGTTCTTTCAAGTCAAGGCAATAATTTGGACTCCCTTGGAAAGATGTCAGTTAAGGAATTGATGGAATTTAAAGGCATTGGCGAGGCCAAGGCAATTGGATTAATTGCTGCGTTAGAACTGGGAAGAAGGCGTAAATCGACTTCAGCCCAAAAGCGAACTCGCATAAGTAGCAGCCAGGATGCGTTTGACGAGGTTTACCCCGTGATGGCAGATTTGCCACATGAAGAATTCTGGATTCTGCTTCTCAACCGAGCCAATGAAGTAATTGGCAGGAATAACCTAAGCAAAGGAGGCGTTTCGGGTACCGTAGTGGATGCTAAAATCATTTTCAAAATGGCAACCGAAAAATTGGCTTCAGCCATCATATTGGTGCACAATCATCCATCCGGTAACCTCAGGCCGAGCCAAGCTGATATTGCATTGACAAACAAAATGCGTGATGCGGGCAATATCCTCGACATTCCAGTATTAGATCACCTGATAATTGGCAATGGCGAGTATTACAGTTTTAAAGACGAAGGAAAATTATGAACAGTAAACTGAAGATTGCAACAGTTGTTGGAGCGCGGCCACAATTCATTAAAGCGGGAGTTGTAAACCGAATAATCAGGAACGAATTCTCTGATCAAATAGAAGAGTCGATTATTCACACGGGGCAACATTATGATCATGGAATGTCGGATCTGTTTTTCGAACAATTAGACATCCCTAAACCAGCTGCACATCTTGGCATTGGTAGTTCTAGTCATGGTAGCCAAACCGGTGAAATGTTAATCAAACTTGAACAAGCGTTTCAAAACAGAAAACCGGAT
>JBLFWJ010000151.1:0-8288 GCA_047611425.1 Bacteroidia bacterium
TACGTCAACGCTCTCAACTTTATGTCCTTCTTTCTTACCCTTTAATTTACCAGCCTGAATTCTCTGAACACAGAAGCTACACTTCTCCATAACACCACGGTCTCTAACCACAACATCTGGGTTAAGTACCATACGCGCCATTGGGTCATTCGCTGGGTTTGTTCCAAACTCCAATCTTCCACCGTGATACTGGAACCAGTTGAATCGTCTAACCTTATAAGGGCAGTTGTTTGCACAATATCTAGTACCGATGCAACGGTTGTAAGTCATTTGATTCAATCCCTCGTTACTGTGCGTTGTAGCAGCAACAGGGCAAACTGTTTCACATGGTGCGTGATTACAATGCTGACACATAACTGGTTGGAAAGCAACTTGCGGAAGATCCGCAGCCTCTTCCATCGCAGTGAACTTGTCAATGGCACTTACACCATTTTCCTCCGCAAATTCTTCGGTCATATCCGAAGAATAGTACCGGTCAATTCTTAACCAGTGCATATCACGTGATCTTCGAACCTCTTCTTTACCAACAACTGGAACATTATTCTCAGCAGTACAAGCTGTAACACAAGAACCACAACCAGTACAGGTATTGAGGTCGATGGTCATTCCCCATCTGTGACCTACATTCTCTACAGGATGATCTGCCCAAAGGTTAACCTCCTTGCTTGGCAACATTGCACCATGACTTTCGCCATGTCCTTCTTCAGCATGAGCATCATGACTTTCATCGCCATGCGCATCATGAGAATGATCGTCATGTCCGTGGTCATCTCCATGCTCATCTTTAGCAACTCCACTACTTACATAAAGAAGGTAATCTGGATTTCCAGCCTTCTTATCCTCGCTATACTCCGTAAGGGTAGCTTCTTTTACAATTCCCTCACGGCCCATCATTGTATGATGTGTCTGAGTAGAACCTATCTCGTATTTATCTCCAGTTGGCCCGCTAACCGTAACGTTATATGCCGAAAGTTCAGTTCCGGTAGCCATTGCAAATGCATTCTGACCAATTCCATCTCCACATTTACCAGCAGCCGTTCTACCGTAACCTAACGCGATTCCGATAGTTCCTTTCTTCTGACCTGGCGTGATATAAACTGGAAGCTTTAATGTTTTACCATTTGCAGTAACCTCAACCATATCGGCCTCATAGTCACCTCTTTCTAATCGACTAAGACCCAACTCTTTCATGTCAGAAATAGACATGGTTACGTAGTTGTCCCAAGTAACTCTTGAAAGTGGATCAGGCAATTCTTGTAACCATGGGTTGTTGGCTTGTTCACCAGTTCCCATAGATGCTTTTTCGTACAATTGAAGCTCCCAAGCTCCTCCTGTACGTTCTGAAATTTCAGATGCAGCAGCCGAAACATCCATTGCTGGAGTTGCTTCTTCACCTTCTGCAACTGCCACGGCTACGTCCTCTACAACTTCAGGAGCTGATCCAGCTACCATTCCGTTGAAAAGAGTTGTGTTGAAAAATCTATCAGCAGAAAGTTCTGCTCCTCCCATTGCTGGAAACATACTGGTTGCCCAGCTATCCTTTAGGTAAGCGTAATACTCAGCGTCATTTCCGGCCCAATTCAATAGACTTTCTTGATGCTGACGTGTATTATATAGCGGCTGAATTACCGGTTGAGTTGTCGTTACCTGACCCTCAATTGGCATCGCATCAGACCAGCTTTCCAAATAGTGGTTAGTTGGGCATAGGTATTTACAACCTACTGCCGTCTCATCCATACTTGTAGAGAAGGAAACGCTTAAACCAACTTTTGCTAATCCAGCGTTGAATTGTTCAGCTCTCGCTGAAGAGTATGAAGGATTACACCCCGTGATGAATAGTGCATCAACGCTTCCTGCATTCATATCATCAATCAATGCATTCACTTTTGCATCAGATCCATCCTTAGTCATCCAACCACCATCTACAATTACTGTAGAACCAACATTTCCAAGAATGTCATTGATTGCATTGGCAATGGTTTGGTCAGCAACGTTGTTGCTACCACAAACCACAATGGATTTTCCTTTTGCTCCTTTCAAATCAGATGCAGCTGCTTTAACCGCTGCGTCATAATCTCCCGTAGGAGCAGAAACAGAACCACCCAACTCCTTATATAGAGCTAAAAGAACTTTTCCGTACTCAGATGGCTTAACCGCAGTTCTTACATCTGCTTTAGAACCAGCTAGACTTAATGTAGCCTCAAACTGGTAATGCTTGCTCATCTTCCCGTTAGGGTTTCTTCGCTTGGCGTACCGAACAGTATTGGTTGTGCTATTGAACCATCCATTCAAGAAATCGGCTCCAACACTTACAACTACGTCTGCCTTGTCAAACTTAAGGTCAGGCATGATTCTCGTTCCGAAAGATGCCTCATTGGCATCCAACATTCCAGAGTAAGAAACAGTGTCATATGTTACCACCTCAACATTACCATACTTGGCTTTGAATTCAGCAATAGCCTGCTTTTCAGTAGGGCTAATTATGGTTGAAGAAAGAATTCTAATGGCACCTCCAGCAGCAGCAATTGTCTCCAATTGAGCAGAGATTTCACCATCAACAGTTGCCCAGTCACTGGCTTCGCCAGTTTTCATCGGGCCTTCGGCACGATTTGAATCATACAATGAAAGAACAGAAGAGTTTACCCTTGGGTTAATTCCTCCTCCGGTGAGCTCTACTGCTTTGTTTGCAGCAATATGAATTGGTCTTCCCTCTCTGGTTTTAACCATAATCGGGCAGTAATCGTGACCATCATAAAATGTACTTGCGAAATAATTCGGAACACCTGGTGTAATGTTCTCAGGCTTATTAAGATAAGGTACCGCCTTATTGACAGGCGTTTCACATGCCGCCAACGTAGCTGCACCTAAACTGAAACCCATGAATTTAAGGAAGTCACGTCTTTGTGTAGACGACTTGCCCAAATTCTCTTCTCCTAAGAAATCTGTTGTAGGTAGATCCTCGGTGAATTCATTCTGAACTGCCTCTTGATGCTCTGCAGTATTATGCAATGCATCAAGTCCTTGCCAGTAAACTTTGGTCTTGCTCATCTCTTTTTCTGAGGGCGTTTCAACTATTCAATTTCTTAATAATGGCACTTTGCACATTCCAAACCACCAATCGTTTCCACGGTCACAACTTCTCCATGATGTACATCAGGCATTCTGCTAAGCAGATCTTCATAATATCCGTTATCGGCAATTTTGACTGCTTCCGTTCGGTGACAATCGATACACCATCCCATAGTCAACTCAGAATGTTGCTCTGCCTCGTCCATGTTTTTGACATCCCCATGGCATGTTTCACATTCTAAGCCACCAACTACTACGTGCTGAGAGTGATTGAAATATGCCAGATCAGGAAGATTATGCACCCTAACCCATTTAACTGGAGTAGGATTATCACCATACTTCTTAGTGTCATAATCGTAATCAAGGGCGTTATAAATCTTAGCGATTTCTTTCTTACCGCTTGGACCTTCGTCTACGTAAGCATGGCAATTCATACACACATTCAGTGAAGGAATACCGGAAGTCTTTCCTTTAAGTGCAGAAGAGTGACAGTAAACACATTGGATTCCATTCTGTCCTGCGTGAATCTTATGAGAGAATGCAATCGGTTGCTCGGGCTTGTACCCTTGATAAACACCAATGGTCAATGCAGCATCAAATCCAACTTTAATAAGAAACAGAACACAACATAAACCGAAGATTGCTACCCAACCTTTGTGTGCGGAAGCCCAATTTCCAAGGCCAGCCATTCCATACTTATGGGTTGGTTCAGGAAGACCTTGACGGTCGTGAGCAACTTTATCTAAGTTTCTTTTAACACCTGTTAGGATAGATATTAGCAATAGAAGCATAACCGCCACCATTGCCAACATATAAGTCTTAGAGCTATCATCCTCCGGCTCACCTCCAGCACCTCCAGCTCCAGCATCTGCAACGACCGCTTCTTTTGGTGCCGGTGGATTCTTTACGTAATCCAAAATGGCAACAACCTCCTCATCCGATAGGAATTCGAAGTTGGTCATTGCCGTCTTGTTGTACTCATTGAAAAGAGCAACAGCGTAGGCATCTCCACTTTTAATAACTGCGTTGGAGTTTTTCACCCACTTGAGCAACCACTCATCGGCAGGTTGCGGAACCCTATCGTAAACGCCAGCAAGACCAGGACCGGTCAGTGCTTTACCGTCTACCCTATGGCACGATGCGCAGTTTTGTTTGAATAGCTTTTCGCCATCTTGAGCCTTAGCTTGGCCAGACGCGAGGACAGATACAGTAAGTAGAAGCCCGAAGAAACCTCTAACTACAGCAGAGGCCTTGATTTGTCTAAAGTTCATATAACGCCCTGTTTGCTTGAAAAACTGGTTGCTATTAAGCCCGTTTTGAGCGCTGCAAAAATAGCAGAAAGGGCAATCCTGTGCTTAATAATTGTTAAACAGATGTAATTTAGATTGCTTCTAAATAAGAAGTTCGTTTTTACGCGTTGATTTTGATTGAGATATGATCGTAAACCTATTTTTGTAGCCTGATGATTTTTCCAACCCGTGTTACCTTATTGTTCTTGACGTTGATGCCGTTTTTCGGATTGGGTCAAGACGTTTTGGAATTTGTTCGAGACAATCCTAGACTAACTGTCGAGCATGAATCTGACCGGCTAGACTCTTTACTTGCAAAACGTGCACGGGTTGATCTGGCAAACCCAACTATGAAGGGTTATCGGGTTCAGGTTTTTTCTGGCTCTGGAAACGAAGCAAGGCAAAAGGCCAATCAACTTCGATCGGAATTCTTGCAACTCTACCCGAACATTGCAACACATTTGGTTTTTCAACAGCCAAACTTTAAGGTGCGGATTGGGGATTTGCGAACCGAACTGGAAGCCATTCGATTGAAAAAGGAAATTGGGTACGACTATCCTAATGGGTTTGTTGTACGTGATATGATCGACTTGCCTCCTCTACCTGAACAAGATGAGGAACGCGAAGAAGAACTAGAACCGGAATTGAAAGAGGGTTCTGATCAATGATTCCGTACCCCCTTAATTCCTGGAGATTCATCTGTTGACCAGTAATTCAAATGCCAGCCTTTACCTGTTTTACTTGGATTGGTCACAAACCAAACCAGTACCTCATTGGAACTTGAAACAATATTCGGTGGAAGATCGGAACCTGTAAACTTTGCAATCAAGTTTTCTTGCTGGGTTCCTCTTCCTCTAAAAATGTAAACGATGTCTGTCTTGGCCTCCGTATCAAATTGGTCAAAATCCAGCCGCACATTTTTTCCCTCTTCAACTGAGATATGCCATTTGCAACTTGTTCGATTGGCATACTGCTCATCTTCACTTCCATCTCCAAAGCTTCCTTTAGATCCGCCTAATTGGGTTGCTTCATTACAGTATAGTTTAGTAGAGTCCGTTGGAACCGATGAATACAGAATCTCACGTTGATCTTTGCCTCGTTTGCCAGCGTATTTGATAGTTACGGCTTCAGACTCGACATACAATTTTGGTGGAAATGCATTTGGCCGATGACTCCCGATTAAGCTGTCTTTTGAATAAAACTCGATTGGCTCATCATCTCCCCAACCTTTACCAAAGAGTGAAAATTCAAATTCTTCAAACCCACCTCTTGGTTCAATCCTCCATTCGGTTTTATCAGAATACTTGTTGATCACAATAGACCCTTCGGGCCGAGCTGAATCAAAATAACTAGCTCTTGTTTTTTTATTCGATAAAAAGTCCAATGCTTGCCCTATGTCTGGAATTCCGGCCCCCATTCTGCCTGTCTTCTGTAAGTTGAATGCGTCAATTGGTTTTGCCGTATTCTTTAACGCGAGCATGACTTCAGATGCTTCGGCATTTGGACTACTAGCCATTAAAACTGCCGCACATCCACCAACTAATGCTGAAGCAGAAGACGTTCCATCCAAATACCCATATGTAGCGTTGCCTGCTGGATGAGGTGCATAGACAAATTCTCCAGCTGCACTTATGTCGATTTGAGACCCATAATTAGATGCCTTGGTTTTTCTAAGTTCAGAATCGACCGCAGCTATAGAATAGACACTTGAAATTGATGCCGGTGGATCAGACCTTTCGCTGTAAAAATTTCCAGCTGCAGCAATTATCAACACACCCTTTTCCTCGGCTTCCTTGAATATTTGATTGTGCTTTTCGCTATCGTATTTACCTCCACCCCAAGCGCAAACAACAATATCTGCTCCCATACGAACTGCGTATTCAATTCCTTCATAACCCAACGTGTAATCGTGTTTCTGGCCATCATTCTTTGATGCCTTAACGGGTAGAATCTTAACCAACTCAGAGGCGCGGTCTCCATAAGCACGTTGCGCAACTTGGGCTATGACTCCTGCCACCATGGTTCCATGATAAAAGAATTGCTCTCGTCCTTTTGGAATGGAAACATCGTTGTCACTATCCGCAATATCCCAACCGACAATATCATCCCTAAAGGAATTGTCATCATCATCTTTACCTGTAACCGATTCGTTTGGATTACGATAGATGTGGTCCTTGATGCACTTGTGATTCAGGTTAAAGCCATCATCAACAACTGCGACCAGAACAGGTCTTTGACCCTTAGCCTGACCAACCTGAGGAATACTCAATGACTCGAATGCCCAGAAATTTGGCTTTACCTGCTGCAAAGAATCAGAAACAACTTGGGCCGCAGCGGTTACCACTAAAAGCGGTAACAGCACTGCGACCCATGCAATACGATATTTCATATCTACTAATGGGTAAACTGCACCCCGTGATTATGCGCTGGCAATTGATTTGTTATCAAGCTAATTTGATGCGCTCCGCCAACCTGGCCTAAACTGTAGCTAGGTAAGCCGGAACCAGTCCCCTTATGCATGGGAACTCGACCTCTTAAATCTGGTAAACGAAATGATGAAAATCCATTACCACCGTAACTGGTTCCAAGCAAAGAGTATAATGCCGTATTGCTACTAATCGACTGGAGCTGGCCATCGCATAAGGCCCAACCACTAGGAGCGTAATATCCAGCAAACAACATGAGTGAACCCAAAAGAGGATCTGCGCTTGATGGACTTGGAAACACGCCAGCAAGTGAGATACACCAGTTCATGGCTAAAAATGGCTGCATGTTGTATACAGCTTGGTTGCTTCCAGCATTTGTGGTTGATAGACTTGCTGCAACCCAATGATCGGTGCCGGTTGGGTCCCAAACCATTAAATTGTTTAAAGCTGCAACATTAGGAATATTACCTGCATGCAAAGCATAAGGTACGCTTGCCAATTGCTGTGTACCAGTAATACTGTAAGAAGAACCGCCTGCTGGATCTGTTTCTGTTTTGATAAAAAATGGTCCGTTGCCCCAATCAATAGATCCGAAGGCACCCGACACCAAGGTGCCACCTCCAACTTGCAAACTGACCAAACCATTGGCGTTTGAAGTTGGTGTGTGTGTTTCTGCATACACTACCGTACCTGATGCTGAACCCAGTAGTATGCTGATCTGCATACCGACCATTGAGCTTGTTACAAGGTCGTTACTTGCGTCTCTGACTACGGCTTGATAGCTGAATGTGCCTGGCGCTTGTGCACAAATCGATGTTGCTGCAAGTACAGCAACGGCTAGCGTAAAAAACTTTTGTTTCATGGTTTGGATCATTTCTGTTTTGAACTGCAATGCTCTTTTTTCCAAAGGAAAATTGAGGGATGCTAAACTAAGGGAAAACTTGTACGAGCACAACGAAATCAATAATCCACCCGCTGTTTGTAGAGCGAAGTACTAACACCAAAGAAACCATAGAACTCAGAGCCGGAATCGATCTCGGTCCACTCACTTCGGTAAGAAACACCACCGAATATTCTGAAGTTCATGGTGGCATTGAGTACATAGGATACCTCGGCACGTGTGAAAATGGTATTGGTCTCATTGCCTTGGGTCATTGAGTGTCCGTATTCGCCTTGGCGCAATAGATAAGATTTGAAGATATCGCCCCCGAAGCTTCGTGCCGAAGTATCGCGACCAGCCTTGCTGTAGTTGACCATTAACTCAGCCAGCCAGTTTCCATTGCGGTATCGCAAGATGTTTACGCTCTCTATGAAATTGGCACCTAAAGGATGGGCCAACTCTTCGTTCTTGTGACCGTAATTCTGTTCAATGGTTACGTGTGTGTACGTGAATGGCCGGACGTAATTGAATTCAAAGAGATAGAAAAGACCGTCCAACCCAAATAGGTCGTAGCCTTTTAGTCCTAGTTGAAATCCTTGCTTGTTTCCCCAGAATCCGACCTTG
>JBLFWJ010000152.1:0-8167 GCA_047611425.1 Bacteroidia bacterium
ATCCAAGCAGTGTCATTTTCGCAAACATCTTGAGTTGTTGCTGAGGTTAGTGTTCCTGCAACATCACATGTAAGGCATATGAAAGGATTGGTACCACACGTAACCGTTGGATTTCCGTTGTCCACTTCATATAAAGTTGTACAATTCACTTGATTTGGAGCATCACCCATGCTTGTTCCCATTTCATGGATGTAGATAGTGTACGTACCAGATTGAGAAGCGGTCCAAGCCAAAGAGCACTGGCTACCATGTGTCCCTCCTGAAGTAGAGGAAGCAAAATTCGATGCATCAATCGTAAGTCCATCAGGTGCTACAATAGTTATCTCAGGAATCCATGCACCAGCACCAAAGCCAGAACACATGTCGAACACATAATCAAAGCCAGCTTCAACGTTGTCAAGCAAGTAAGCTTCAGATCCATAAATTCCAATAGTTGTGAAGTTTGGATCCGTAATAATGCAATTCGTACCGTCAAAGCATGGAGCGCCTCCACCTGCGGTATTCAAATCACCCCAAGTATCAGCAGCTAACGTACACGGTGCACCGATTACTGGAGCTGAAATAAGGATATCGTCAATCATTAGAATGAATTGATCTGTCGAGTTATTTCTCCAAGCTAAGTACACGTTTTGGTTTGAATAACCAGCAGCTTGTAGGTCAACGGATTGTGCTAACCAAGCTGCTCCACTAGAAGCAGCAACAGTCAACAATGGACTGTTAGCCATAAAACCTCCGATTGTAGGGGTAGTCGTAGAAATTCTAACTTCATATCCATCAGGATACAAAGCATCTTGCCCTTCTTCTTGCCATGCCAATGAGTTATTTGATGTTAAAGCAATGGAAGGTGAGATTAACCAATCGTCAGAGGTTCCAGCAGGGTCATACCAAGAAGTAGACATAGCAACAGAATCACCAATATTGTCAAAATCATCAGCACCAATCCAAGCAGACGTGAACTGACTTACGCTGGCATAAACAGGAAGGCCGTCATTATCAATGGTCATCCAAGTTCCAGGAATTCCATTCACAAAGTCTTCCGAAAAAATAATTTGAGAATTGGCACTTTGGCCAAATCCGATAACTGCAATTAAAGCAGCCCATAATGTTTTTGTAAAAGTCGTTTTCATAGCGCGGGATTAAAGAGTTTTAACGTTTAATTCATGCTTCTTTGCCTTCAAACTCTCCAATTTAGTTTTGTCTGCTTGGGAGTTGTAAGACTTATCGTTGCTTCTGCTTTTCATGTTAATCTCAGTGGACTTAATCTCTTTGTTCACCTGATCAATTTCAGAATTAAGACTCTTGGTAGCTTTGTTTTCCTGAGTTCTCAAGTTGTCCTTTGTAAAAGAAGAAGCTTTTTGATTAGCGTCCGTAGCCTTGAATTCTGTCTTTGAAGACTGGCTAACCTCGGCCTTGGCCTTGTTTTTAACCGCAGTGTTGCTGTTTTGTGCATAAACGCTTGTAGCGCCACATGCAACAGTTAAAATGAAAGTAAAAAGTATTTTCATGATAAGATTTAAGTGATTAATAATAGGGTTTAGCGTGCAAATGTAAGAATTACAAAGCCTCGATAAACAAGGCTCTAATTGGTAATCAACGCACTGTTTTTCAGAGGATTGGGCGACTAGAATCTAGAATCAACTTCAAGCTATCGGCAACGGCTTTAAAAGATTCCAACTCATCCGAAGGAACAGGATCAGCAGGTGGCATTTTTTCTCTTCTATGATCCACCTGCTCACCATTCTTCCAGAAACGGAAACAAACATGCGGGCCAGTGGCCAAGCCAGTACTACCAACGTATCCGATCACATCACCTTGCTTTACTCGAACACCTGGCTTAATGCCTGATTTGATTTTACTCATGTGCAAATATTGCGTTTCGTAAACCGAATTGTGGCGCATTTTCACATAATTGCCATTACCTCTTGTATACGATGCTTTTGAAATGGTTCCGTCTCCAACTGCTTGAATTGGCGTTCCGGTTGGTGCAGCATAATCGGTGCCCAAGTGGGCTTTGACCCGCTTAAGAACAGGGTGAAATCTCTTTTTGTTGAAGCCTGAACTGATTCTCGAAAACTTCAATGGTGCTTGTAAAAAGGCCTTTTTCAAATTCTCCCCAGCCTCATCGTAGTAGCCATCAACAGCTTCTGAAACGTAATGGTAGGCGTAATTGTGCTTTTTGTAATGAACAAAGTCAGCAGCCATAATCTGTTTGATTCCTATGGTCTGGCCTTCAACTTGATTCTCTTCAAACATCACCTTAAACGCATCTCCTTTCTGTATGCGATAAAAGTCAATTGTCCATGCATAAACTTCACTTAGTTCAACGGCTAGAGCAGGGTTCGCTCCAGCATCGGTGATTGCATTATAGAGAGAAGACTCTATAGTTCCCTCAACTGTTCGTCTCACCACCTCAATTGGCTTTTGGCCTTTGTAAACGCGCATCGTATCACGCATATCGAAGACCACATAATTGCTTGCCGATGATTCGTAAACGAAACATTTCGCCACCTGACCAGAATCTTTGGTGCAGAAAACAGTAAATGGTTTTCCGGCTCGAATATGACGAACATCAAAAACCGTATCGGCTGCCATTGCCAGTCGGTGTATACTGGTATGACCTACATTATACTCTTGAAGTATATGGCCCAGACTCTGGTTCTTGCCCACCTTTCCACTTACGATGAGGAAGGAATCTGCCTCCAAACCATAAACAGTTTTTGGTTCAATGATGGTGTCGTTGCCTCCTCCTTCTGATTGTTCGTTAGTTGTTGGACTGTCGCAAGCAGCAATAAAAATCCCTAAAAAAAGGATTAAAAAACTGCGGTATGTTGAATTGAATTTTGGCACGTGTCAAAGTTGTGTAAACACAACGGTGATCTTTCTGTGCTCGTATTAATCCGTTAAGAATCGATTGTTAAAAAACCTTGATTTCTATTGACTGGTGAAAAGGGGCCTGTAAAAAGGGAACCTCCAAAAAAGAAATTGAAATGTTTTAAGCTAGATTAATGCCTGCTATCACTGCCCTCCATGCCATCTGTAACCTGGGCATCAACCCAACTTTTGCCCCATTCAGCTTTTTCTTCTTCACTCCAAAGTTCTGGGAAAAAAATGCGCTTCATAAAACGTGGTGGTAAGTATTTCTGCCAATTGGTACCTCCGGTTGCACCAGTATCCTCATCAGCCGTGTCTTTCTGCAGGTAACGGGCTGCAGTTTTATAGTGAACAAGCGGCCAATTGATATTTACATTGGCGTCCAACATGCGCATCGCCCCAATCAACGCTGGATCTTTCTGGTCTTCCTCTGAGAGTTGCTTGTATTTCTGCCAAAGGTTTCCATTTCGGTATTCCATTGCTAAGGCAATGAATTCTTCTGTGTACTTCGTCTCTACCTGACGGAGTGTAAGCGTTTTCTCCCCCGTGCTGGTGTCCGTTGCCCCAGCTTTCCAATAAATCTGCTCAAAGATTTCGCGAATCTCTTCTTCAGAATCTCCATAATCCTTGAACTTGTCCCGATTGTCAATATGGACCAAATTTTTCAGGTCAGTTGAGGATATTTCAATCTTGCGATACTGTGCAGATTGAAATCCACTTGCAGGTAGCAGTGCCATTCTAAATTTCAAGAATTGCTCGCGATCCATTCCAAGTCGCATCACGTCATAGCTTTTGGTCAATGCCTCGAAATATGCGTTTATCCGTTGGAGACGATTGATCAGGAATGGCTTTTCAATTTTCTCTTTCCAGCCTTTGTCCTGACCATTGTCGAGGATGATCTTTCCGTTTTTGCTCACTTGCTCATACTCGTGCAAGCATAATCGAAAATAGAGTTCCGTAATCTGGTGATAGATGATGAAAATGGTCTCATCCGGATAGTCCGTTCTTGGCTTTTGAAGCGTTAAAAGGGTGTCGAGATTAACATAATCCCAATACGGCATGTAGTTGCAAAGGAGTAATCCTTCTAGGTAGGCCGAAGTGTCTTGGCCCATCATGTCATACTTGCCTTCTAGTTTATCTAGGTGATCCTTGATCTTATCTTCCATGCGAATTTCAATTTTCGAGGTCGGCTAAAGTAATGCCGTCACAGCAAATCACTCTGATCTCCGTCAATTCCCGAACCAATTTGAATTTGGGCTGTTCGTAATCAGTATTCATAAAGCGGCAATCCATAAATTGCCACCCAAATTTCAATCATGGAAAAATCGATCATTGTTGGTGCGGGTCCGGTGGGATCCCTGTTCTCTCTCTTCTTAAAAAAGCGAGGTGTGGATGTGGATCTTTACGAACGAAGACCAGACATGCGTAATGTTGAGATTAGTGCCGGCCGATCCATCAATATGGCCGTTTCACATCGTGGGATCAAAGCACTGGCTGCGGTTGGTTTGGAGAAGAAAGTGCTGGATATGGCCATTCCGATGCCGGGTAGAATGATCCATGATCAGCAAGGCGATACCAATTTTCAGCCTTATGGAAAGGAAGGTCAGTTCATCAACTCCATTTCACGAAGTGGATTAAACATGCTTTTGATGGACGAAGCTGAGAAAGAAGGCGTTCGCATCCATTTTGAGCATTTCTGTACAGATGTTAATCTTGAAAAGGCCTCGGTAGATTTTAAATCTGCCGATGGATCTAAAACGGAATCTGCCGATCAAGTTTATGGTATCGATGGAGCTTTTAGTTTGGTGCGCAGTCATATGACCAAAACCGATCGTTTCGATTATTCTCAATCCTATTTAAAGCACGGGTACAAAGAATTGATCATTCCAGCTGGACCGAATGGTGAATTCCGAATGGAGAAAAACGCCCTTCACATATGGCCAAGAGGCAGTTATATGTTGATCGCTCTACCCAACTTGGATGGCAGTTTTACCGTCTCTTTGTTTTTACCGTTTGAAGGAGAGCGATCATTTGATGCACTTAAAACTGAACAGGATGTGGAAGCATTTTTCACTGAAATATTTCCAGATACGCTCGAGCTGATGCCAACATTGGTTAAGGATTTCTTTGATAATCCAACTTCATCTTTAACTATAATCAAATGCTTTCCTTGGAGTTATTCCGATAAGGTTTTGATGATGGGAGATGCGAGTCATGCAATCGTTCCGTTTTACGGTCAAGGAATGGTTTCAGGCTTTGAAGATTGCCATGTATTCGATCAGCTTGCCGATTCTAATTGGGATGACAAACGAGCATTGTTTCAAGCGTTTGAAAATAGCAGGAAACCAGATGGAGATGCCATTGCTGATCTTGCCTTGAGAAACTTTATCGAGATGCGCGATCTGGTTGCTGACGAGCAATTCATTCTTAGAAAGAAGATTGAAAAAGCATTGAATCAGAAGCATCCACAGAAGTGGGTTCCTCTATATAGTATGGTCACTTTTTCGGAAATGCGGTACTCCGAGGCACTGGCGGAAGGCAAAGTTCAGGACGCCAAAATGGAGCGGGTTCTGGCACTTCCAAACATTGCCGAAAACTGGGAGGATCCTACTGTATTTTCGGAGATTGAACAGATTACCGGACTCGCATGAAAAGACGCGACTTAATAAAAACTGGGCTTCTCACTGGAGCCGGCCTTTCTGCAGCGCCTTTGGTTAAAGGATTCAGCCTTGAAGAAAAGTTGGATTACTCCGCTGCGGAGTTTGGTGATGATTTTTTGTGGGGTGTTGCTACAGCCGCCTACCAAATTGAAGGAGCCTGGAATGCAGATGGAAAAGGGCCATCAATCTGGGATACTTTCAGTCATAAACGTGGCAAGATTAAAACCGGAGAGAACGGTGATGTTAGCTGCGATTTCTATCACAATTACCACAATGACATCGGCTTGGTAAAGCAGATGAACATGGACGTGTTTCGATTCTCAACTTCATGGTCAAGGGTTCTTCCAGAAGGAATTGGGCATGTAAATCAAAAGGGCATTGATTACTACCATCGTGTCATTGATTCTTGCTTAGAGCAAGGGGTTCAACCGTGGATCACGCTTTATCATTGGGATTTGCCACAGGCATTGGAAGACAAAGGAGGTTGGCAAAATCGAGACATCCTTAATTGGTTTGAAGAGTACGCCAATCTGATTACCAAAACGTACGGTGATAAAGTGAAGAATTGGATGGTGATGAATGAGCAAGCATCCTTCACTATTGTTGGATACATGCTTGGTATGCACGCACCTGGCAAGTATTGGCCAAAGAATTTTGTGGCTCCCTGCCATCATTCTACCATGTGTCAAGCAGATGGAGGCAGGATCATTCGAGCCAACGTACCAGGTGCTCAAGTTGGTACAACATTCAGCTGCGCACCTGTTGAACCGGTCAATGACAAACATAGACATGATGAGACGACCAAGCGTTTTGATGCATTGGTAAATCGATTGTACATCGAGCCACCACAAGGTTTGGGCTATCCGATAGACGATTTACCGATGCTTCGAAAAATGGAGAAGTACATCAAGCAAGGCGACATGGAACGTGTTGAGTTCGACTTCGACTTTTATGGTCTTCAGAACTATTCAAGAATGATTACGAAGGCCAACGCCATTGTACCGTTCATGGCTGGCGCACCGATCCATCCGAAGAAATTGAAGCCAAAACCAGGCATTACCGAAATGGGTTGGGAAGTGCATCCTGACGGGCTGTACAAAATGCTCAAGTACTTCGATAAGTACGAGAAAATTGACAAAATCATTGTGACCGAGAATGGGTCGGCTTTTCCAGATACCGTTGAAAATGGCCGCGTTCACGACCATCAACGAAAGAAGTTCTATCAGGATTATGTGCGCCAAATGCTCAAGGCGAAGAAGGAGGGAGTTAACGTTCAAGGATATTTCTGTTGGACATTAATGGACAACTTCGAGTGGGCCGAGGGCTATCACCCAAGGTTTGGATTGGTGCATATCGACTTCGAAACCCAGCAGCGCACGATGAAGGATTCCGGCCTCTGGTTCAAGGAATTTTTGGCTGACTGATTGGCGCCTAGAAGTCATTCAGAGTGGAGTGAAACGGAACGAAGAATCTCGTGGCAGATTGGTCATCACCTTCAATCCATGTATTGCGTCTACATTCTAACAAACAGGCACAAAAAAGTACTATACACTGGAATGACAAACAACCTGTCTAGGAGAATTGCGCAACACTCAGATTCATCTGGGAATAGATCAACCTTTACTGGTCGTTACAATTGCCATCATCTGGTCTATTATGAAGAGCATCAAACTCCATCTGAAGCAATCCGAAGAGAGAAACTGATCAAAGGAAAGTCTCGAAAATGGAAGGATGAATTGATCGGAGCTTTCAATCCAGCGTGGAAATTTCTCGAAAATGATGCACTTCCTTGATTGAATGAGACTCTTCGCTCCACTTCGTTGCGCTCTGAGTGACGTGCGTTAACCGGTCATTAAGAGTGAAGTGAATCCAAAAGAAGAATCCTGATCCTTTTCTGGTTTCTGTTGTTTATCAGGTTGAAACATCAGCTTAGATATACCTTCGCGGCATGACCAAAACAAAAACACCAAAGGAAACTTTGGCTATCAATACCGAGATCGTTTTACCAAACGATACCAACACGTTGGGTAATCTAATGGGCGGCCGATTGCTTCATTGGATGGATGTGATTGCGGCCATTTCTGCCCACCGTCTTTGCAAACGTGTTGTGGTCACCGCTTCAGTAAATAACGTCACATTCAAACGCGCGATTAAGCTGGGAGCCATTGTAACGCTTGAGGCAAAAGTCTCACGATCGTTTTCTTCGTCAATGGAAATAATGATTGATGTATTTGTAGAGGACAGAACCACCAGCGAAAAGATCGAGGCCGGTCAAGGTATTTACACGTTTGTAGCTGTGGACCAGCTAGGAAACCCGATTCAGGTGCCAACGGTTGTTCCTGAAACGGATGAAGAACATGAACGTTTTAATGCCGCATTAAGACGAAAACAGTTGAGTCTAATCCTTGCTGGAAAAATGGATCCGAAGGATGCCACAGAATTGAAAGCGTTATTCGGGA
Source organism: Bacteroidia bacterium (assembly GCA_047611425.1). Taxonomy (GTDB): domain Bacteria; phylum Bacteroidota; class Bacteroidia; order UBA10329; family UBA10329; genus JBLFWJ01. Next base: position 7,991 of record JBLFWJ010000152.1, read on the forward strand.
TTTAATATTTGCAAATGTCATACCGTGCGAAGACACGGTATCTCTTCGGTTTTCGTGATTGATGCTTAGGGAGAGACCCCGTTTTTCAACGGGGAGACAACGCAGCAACGTCCTTGACAATAGTTGCAAGAGCCTGCTCTTCCATGCACTTGAAATGTCCCTTCGGACAAGCATCAT
>JBLFWJ010000153.1:0-8138 GCA_047611425.1 Bacteroidia bacterium
GTGTACCCTCAACTGGAAGCAGGAAAAGTCGGTATGCGACCCGGAATGTACATGGCTAGTGCCGATGAAATTCACGTAACGGTGAGAGGGAAAGGAGGTCATGCCGCATTGCCTCACAACTGCATCGATCCTGTAGTGATTACTGCACACATTATTGTGGCGCTGCAGCAGGTTATCAGTCGGAGAACGAAACCGGGTAACCCAAGCGTACTCACATTTGGGCGTGTGATTGCAGACGGAGCGACCAACATTATTCCAGATGAAGTAACGCTGCAAGGAACCTTCCGAGCCATGGATGAAGAATGGCGGTTAGAAGCTCATAGCATTTTGAAAAAAATGGCCGAGCAAATGGCCGAAGCTATGGGTGGCTCGTGCGATTTTGAAGTGCGAATGGGTTATCCCTGTGTAATCAATGATGAGGCCTTAACCAACCATTCATTTGCCGCTGCTGAAGATTACATGGGTAAAGAGAATGTTGTTCTCTTGGAGCCAAGAATGACTGGGGAAGACTTCAGTTATTACTCCCAAATGATGCCCGGATGCTTTTACCGATTAGGAACTGGGAATAAGGAAATGGGAATTACTTCTGGCGTTCATATGCCAACATTCGACATTGACGAAAGTGCGCTGGAAATTGGCTCTGGCCTAATGGCGTGGTTGGCCGTTTCCGCCTTAAAAGGGTAATACATTAAAATCAATTTTTCCTTTAACACTTCGTGTCTTCTCTCTGGATTCAGAAACGGTAGTTTCATGAATTGAACACTGAAGCTTGGAATAGTGAGCACACTATCTGCCGGCCCATAGTTCTTGCTCATTCCTTCATACTTTTTAGGGTTTGTGAACACGAAAAGAGTATCCCTTGAACGAATCGCATCAAAATCCGAGAAATTATCCCACTTCACAATAAAACCAGAATAGAAGTCCATAGCGTGACCCCCATCGCCAAACGCACGCACTTGATCTGTTGTCAGCCCTTTATTCTTCATCCACTTCCCGGCAACGCTGGTGGCTTGGTAACTCATTAATTGTGGATAGATCGCACCGTTTATTATCAAGCCTACCGTTATGTAGACCAAAAAGGATGGCAGCCATAGTTTCGCTTTCTTATCTCCCTTTAGAATGACAAAACCAAATCCTAAAAACGCAACAACAAGCAAGGCAATTGCCCACCATTTCGGATCAAATGAGTAGATGGACAGAACAGAAATCAGAATCAAGATCAATCCAGCAATCACATTTTGGATCGAACTCCAAATCGAATGCTTCATTATTCGAACCATGAAACTTCCAGTAAGAATTGCAATCAATGGGAACGCTATAAACACGTAATGCTGCAATTTATACTTTGAAAGGCTCATAGCGATAAAGACTAGGGTGATCCCACCAATCGTATAATATTCTCTGCTTTTTCGGTTGCTGGATCCATCTCGGAATAAAAAGAAAAAGCGTTGCAGAACGGCAACCCCACCAAACAAAGTCCAAGGGAGAAAAGACCATAAGAAGGTCTCAATAAAAAAGAGCGGTCCTTCGTCATTGGCCCAAACATTCTCGCCTGTTAGCCTTCCAAAGCTTTGAGTCCAGAAATAGAATTTCAAGCCCTCCATTCCATGCTGATGGTAAAGCCCAATGCACATTGGCAACAGCATGATGGCAATCAGAAATATGGCTATCAATAATTTTGGGTCGATGGTTTTTCTCCATTGCCCTTTAATCACGATTTCGGAACCTAAAGCAAGTACTGGCATCATCAAACCAATTGGCCCCTTACTTAACATGGCCAGGGCCACACCAACAGATCCAAAAACTAGGTTGCCCCATTTTTTATCTTCGAAATAAAGAACCCATTGCCACAGTGCGAATATCAGTGCCCCTGTGAGTATGGTGTCGGTACGTACATCATTATTAATCAGGATCATCGCTTGACACGACCCTAAGATTAATGAGGCAAGCCTACCTGTTTCTTCATCGTAAAGTTTCTTTCCCAGTTTATAGGTGGAGAATATCCCCAATAGGGAAAAGAGGATAGATGGCAGTTTATAGGCAAAATTGGAAACCCCAAACAACCAGAAAGACAAACTGGACAGCCAGAAAAGCAATGGCGGCTTGTCCAAATAATCTTGATATCGGTGCTGCACTTGAAGAATCTCTCCTGTTTGCATCATCTCCAAACTCATAGATGCGTACTGTGCTGCATCTACTCCCATCACGTCCACCAACCCTCCCACGGCATACACAACCGCTATAGCTGTCAGCAGTACGCCAAAACCAAACTTGCTTTTAAGGAATTCAGACATTGGGTCAAAGAAAAAGGCCTTTCCCGTATTCGGAAAAGGCCTTTTAAAAAAGTTAGAAACAATATTATCTCACAGATAGTTTCTGGGTGGTAAAGCCCTCATCTGTTCTCACTTTTACAAGATATAATCCTGCTGGAAGATTTTCAACATTCATTTCCAATCGGCCAGTATTCAGGTTCTGCTCTTCTGCTACCAATGCACCATTCAAATTGAATACCTCAACGGAAGTCATTTTAAACCCATTAACACGAATAGTGATTCCTGCTGCTGCAGGGTTTGGATAGATAAACGTGTTTTGAGCTATTTGCTGATCTAGCTCGTCTACACCTGAAACAAGTACGTGTACCAAACGAGGCGACATGTACTGAACAATTGTATCGATATAGGCATCACTCTTTGCCTCAGACATGTCAGGATTGGTGGCACTAGATCCAGCAAGTATTGCACTGGCATCCAAACTTACACCTGGAATGGTGTTCAAGAAGTCAACGGTGCCTGTAATTTCAGCTGGATTCCACCAGTCCCAAGGCGCTGACTCAGGAGCTGTAACGGTTGGTCTTATAAACGGGTAGAGTCCTTCGTAATCGTCCGGATTAAGACCAAGCGCAGGATGTGAGCTTGCTAATCGATCATATGAGGCAAGAGAAACAGGGTCTGTGTAAGTCTGGTTTCGCATAATCTGATTATTTCCATTGGCATTGGCCTCCCCTATGATTCGTTTAGACCCGCTTACATCCACCACATTGAAATTTGTGCCAGGAACCACAACTATCCCATGCTCAAATGGAGCAAATGGATCATCTGGACAGTGAAATGAGATGACCGGTGGTTCACCTGCTTCACTCCAAGAAGAATCACCCAAAGCACCTCCTGCATTTACTGCAGCTAGTACATCATTAGAGTAAGATGAGTGGTTGTAAACATTAATCGCCCCACCTGATCCGTCAATTTGTCCAACTAAACTCGTGTCTATATAAATGTTACCTGCACTGTTTGTGAACTTCTCTATCTCTAATTCTGCCATTCTATCCAATGCCACATAGTTGGTGGAAATATAACCTCCAGTACCAAAACCAAACAAGACGGTCTTTTCAGCATCAATTCCGTGTGGATTCCCATCCTCAGCTACTGTCTTTCTTAGATATCGAACGCAGGTTTTAACATCCAAAAGGGCCCTATATATGGCATTGAGGATTGTTCCTTTTCTTACTTCCTCATCAGTACTTAATGGATTCCATCCTAAGCGATAACTAATTGGGAATGCTACGTAACCACGCTTAGCGAGTGAGTTTGCCATGGATGTCACAGATTTATCTGTCCTGGATCCAGTAGTAGCTTGGTTAAAATATCTTGGCAGAAAATTGCCGGTATGCATAATAATCACAGGAATTCTGTTGCTAACCGTGTCTCCCACTGGTTCATATACATCCATTCTAATTGGCTGGATCTCTGGAATTTCATCAGTGATGACAACAGCATCTTCCACGTTTGATGAAAAGACATACCAGTTCTGTCCGTATTCCACATTCGAGGTCATCGTAACATCTGTGAAAATCTCAGTTAGATATCGATCTTGCCCAAATGCGCCAGTAGACAGTATAGCAAGTGCTGTTAGCGTAAGTAAATGTTTTTTCATGTTAGTAGATTTTGATTTTTATACGTGTAAAGTTATTTAATTAAGCTCGAATAACACGGAGAAATATGACATTCGGCCAATAGCTGGCCCTCCGTATACTTGAACATTTTCGTTATTAAAGGCATTTTCAAACCTTGTAGAGGCATCACCATCTTCAAAAAACGGGATAATTCCAAACAGGTTAGAAACACCCAATTTAAAGGTGAGCGGGGTTTTGGGCATAGAATAAGTTACCTGCGCACCCACCATATCATAGCTTGGAATTGCACCGGTAAACTGTGGAGATCCCTCAAACAAAAAACCTTGTATCCATTTGTAATTGATGGCGAATCCCATTGAGCCCAACTTACGCAGCTTAATCTCACGGCCGCTAATGCCAAGGTTGAATTTGTGTTCAGGGGTGTTAAAAGCCGGTATGAGTGGGTCATCAATCGCTTCTTCGCTCTGTTGTCCCCAAGGCATCAATGCACTAAAAACGTCACCAGGTGTAGCGGTGTCTGGTAGCCGGACAAGCTTATTCCAAGAGTAATTGGCCGAAACGGTAAACATGTTTTGAAAGAAGTAGTTCATCCCAATACTGAATCCTTTGGTTACCACATGATTTTCGCTATTGGCGGCAATTCGCACAGCTTGTGTGTTTGTTGGGAACCCAGTAAATCCATCAATATCGGTATCTATTCCAAGTTTGTAACCGATAAAGTCTGTATAGTAACTCATGTAGTAAGACGCGTCAAGATAAATGTGCCCACCAAGAAAGCCTCGATAACCAATCTCCCCGGTTTTCACTTTTTCTGGAACTATTGGTTTTACGTTAAAAGAATCTAAAACAGATGCATTTAAATTGCTTCCTAGAAAATCTATGAAAGATTCGACTGTTACTAAGTCTTCGTAGCCCTCAAGGTTGCCTAGTAGCACTGCTCTACCTACATCGTAATTAAGATATTGGTCGGATAGTGTTGGGTTTCTGATGGCACTACTGAACGATAGCCTTATCGTGTGCTCTTTAACCGGAGAATAAACCAATGAAGCAGCTGGTGAAATAAGGAAAGGGAAGTTCTGATTCTTATCTAAACGTGCTGCAATGGTGGCTTTCAGTTTGTCCTTAAAGAATTTGCGTTCCCATCCAGCATAAACTCCAAATTCGAAGTTCTTTATCTGACGGTAAGAGGTGTCAACATCCAAAGAAAATATGGTGTCGATGCCGCCAATAAAATTGGTGTCCAGCACAAATACCTCTGTAGTGTCAAACATAAGTTCGTTAAAAATTGTCCCTCTTGAATCGGGCATGTAAAGCCTTGCATTGGCTCCAACAGTAAATTTTCCAATATTCAGACCTGATATAGCAGGTTCGAAGCTGTACTCCCCATGAGCGTGGTAAAGTGCTGATTTGTCGTAGAATTTAGTTCCGCCCTGATTTATCGTGTTGTCTGTATAAATCTTAGATGTGTATGCCTTTAGAAGATCCCGAAATTCCTGAGTACCCGGTTGAGCGTAAGCTTGGCCATTTAAACTTGTAGTGGTATCCACAACATTCGCAGTTTCAGTGTGCCAAGCAAGAAGAGAGTCGTAGTTGTTGGCTAGCACTTGCCAAATTAGTACAGAATCGAGTGGCTGGCCGGGCTGAAACCCTGGGTAGCCCTCCAATGCCTGGCCAGGAGGTTTTATTCGAGGCGTTATATTGGACAACCAATAATTTGAGTAATCACTGTAGTAACTTTCCAAAGACCTTCTGTTATTAAGCATTTTGAAGGCGGTGAGCACTACGTCATAGGAATCGCCAGCATCCTCGTTGGTGGCGTACATTCTGAAAAACCATTTGTCTTTCTTTTTAATTTCTAACCGGTTCTGAAAAAACAAGATATTCTTAAGACTAAATCGGTTTTCCCCTTGATAAACTGTGGTTCCAGTACCAAAATTTGATGCCGCAATAACCTCCACATCTTCCCTTATTTTATAATGGAGGGAAAGGCTGGCTTTTAGGTTTTTCGAATTATAGTCTACCAAATCCTTCTCCTTATAGCCGTTCCTATAATACGTACCTAACCCAGGATAGCTTCGCAGATGCGATACTTGATTGAATTTGTTGCCACCGGCTAAATCTTCATCACCATAAATGTTAACCGCATCATAGCCTCCCGGATTATTCTCTGGCACTTCAGAAGCATCTATTGGGCTGTAGTTGGTGGCTTCCCAGTCGCGAGCTTGTAAGTAGAACAAGTTCATTTTATATGCGAATTTGTCTTCGCCTTTTTTATTCTTGACAACATGGGCATGTCTAAGGGCCACTTCATGCAAACCTCGTTCACCAATCTTGTATTGAAAACTGGTTCCTGGTTTAACGAATGGGCTTTTTGTTGTCATTGCAATCACTCCATTAAATGCATTCGGCCCATAAAAAGCAGAACTGGCTCCTTGAATGATGTCTACTTTCAGTATGTCCAATTCTGAGGCTCCAAGGAAGTTCCCCAGACTGAAATTCAATCCTGGACTTTGGTTGTCAACCCCATCAATCGTTTGTAAAGAGCGAACAGGTGAGGTACTGTTAAAGCCACGTGTATTGATTACGGTGAACCCGATACTTGCTGTTGTAAGATCAACTCCCTTTAAGTTTCCTAACCCTTCATAAAAGTTGGCTGCAGGTGTCGCCTTTATGGCAATGATGTCCATGCTTTCAACCGTCAATGCTGATTCTTGTTGCTTCTCGGAGATTCTTGACTCAACGATTTCCACGCTCTTCAGCATTATCGCATCCGTTTCAAGATCGATCTTTATCGGTGATGAAAGCGAAGTTACTTCCATCTCCTTTTTCAAATAACCGATGTATGATATTGTCAAAGAAAAGGGAGGCTCTTGCCCAGCATTGAACTTGAAGTTTCCATCAAAGTCAGTTGTAGCACCAACCGTAGTGCCAGTGATTACAACGTTTGCCGCAAAAAGAGGCTCCCCTGATTTTGAGTCCTTTATTGTTCCACTTACTTCTTGGGCCAACAAATGCCCCGCAAAAAGCATTAACCCGAAAACAAGAAGAATTCCTTTAGATAGTATTGGTCGTATCATATGATGTTCAAATGAGTCGGCAAGTGGTTAAAGATATTGATATTACCCAGCAGGAACGGTCTGTTCTTGCACAGAATTGAACACATAATCAGTATAAAACTCCTTCACTTCAATTAATGTGTCCTTAATTATTTGAGGATTCATTTCAGTTACAAGCCGCATTCGATAAGGCTTAAACCCATGAAACCCTTTAAAATAATTGGAATAATGACGTCTCATTTCAACCACGCCCAACTTCTCTCCTTTCCATCTTAACGAAAAATCGAGGTGATCCAAACAGGTTTGATAACGGTCGGCTACCGTTGGAGGCGCAAGCTTTTCTCCTGTTTTTAAGAAATGCTTAATTTCATTAAAAATCCAAGGATTTCCTATTGAGGCTCTACCAATCATGATTCCATCGACCCCGTACCTCTCTTTCATCATCTTGGCCTTTTCAGGTGAGTCGATATCGCCATTTCCAAAAATTGGTATGTTGATTCGAGGATTGTCCTTCACTCTTCCAATAAGCGTCCAGTCTGCTTCACCCTTGTACATCTGCTTTCGGGTTCGGCCATGAATTGACAATGCCTTAATACCAACATCCTGTAGGCGCTCTGCTACTTCTTCGATGTATTTAGTGTTATCATCCCAACCCAATCTGGTCTTTACAGTAACAGGTAAATCGGTTGATTTTACAATCTCCGCAGTCATCTTAACCATCTTAGGAATATCTTGAAGGATTCCTGCCCCCGCTCCTTTGCAAGCCACCTTCTTTACCGGACATCCATAATTGATGTCAATCAAATCGGGCTTAGCCGCGGCTGTAATTCGAGTTGACTCTTTCATCGACTCAATGTTGTTTCCGAAAATCTGGATGCCAATTGGCCGTTCATATTCGAAAACATCGAGCTTTTGAACACTCTTAGCTGCATCTCTAATCAGCCCTTCGGACGAAATGAATTCCGTGTACATCAAATCAGCACCGTGCTTTTTACAAACCGCACGGAACGGTGGATCACTTACATCCTCCATGGGTGCAAGTAAAAGTGGGAAGTCCCCGAGATCTATGTTGCCTATCTTTGCCATTTGTAAATCGGCTGCAAAATTACCAATTCAACGCTCTATCAAGGATTAACTCGATATACCGCTCGTTCGAGCTGGCATGGCTTGAT
>JBLFWJ010000154.1:0-8138 GCA_047611425.1 Bacteroidia bacterium
TGTATCCAATACTCCGCGGTTGACATGATAGCGAACGCCAGGAAGATCCTTGACACGTCCGCCGCGTATAGTAACAATTGAATGTTCCTGTAAATTATGGCCTTCACCTGGAATGTATGCAGTCACTTCAAAGCCATTAGTCAAACGTACGCGGGCAACTTTGCGTAGAGCTGAATTAGGCTTCTTGGGTGTTTGTGTTTTAACTTGCAAGCAAACACCTTTTCTTTGTGGGCATGATTTTAGCGCTGGTGATTTTGTTTTTGTTTTAGCTTGTGTCCGCCCAAAGCGGATTAATTGATTAATCGTTGGCATTGCCTTCACCTTCAGTTTCTTTATCGTTTTCAGCACCGCCATCTAGCAATGCTTTAGCTTGTTCTAATTTTGATTTAGTGGCCAAAACTTCCTTCTTAACGGAAGTAGTTATCTTCCGTCTCTGCTTGCCTTTAAATCCGGTTCCAGCAGGAATAAGGTGGCCCATAATAACGTTTTCTTTCAAGCCACGCAAGTAATCAATTTTTCCGCTCGCAGCAGCCTCAGTCAAAACACGTGTAGTTTCTTGAAAACTAGCTGCAGATATAAAGCTTTCTGTACTTAAACTAGCTTTAGTAATGCCCAAAATGATGGGTTGCGCAAGAACCAGCTTCTTACCTTTTTTGCGCAAAGCATCATTGATTTCTTTAAACTTAAGCCTATCCACATGAGCACCAACAAGCAGCTTGGAATCACCAGCCTCCTCGACTCTGACGCGACGCAACATCTGCCTAACAATAACCTCTATATGCTTATCATTAATCGTCACACCTTGAAGTCGGTAAACTTCTTGAATTTCATTCACTAGATATTCCTGAAGCTTTCGTTCCCCGCTGATTTTGATAATATCTTGCAAAACAACAGGACCATCAACTAATTGTTCTCCAGCGATAACTTCATCGCCTTTGTACACGTTCAAATGTTTACCATGAGGTATGCTATATTCTTTCTTCATGCCTGTTTTGTCATTTAGAACTACAACCTTACGCACACCCTTACGAGTTTGCCCAAATTCAACAACACCGGCAATTTCCGAAATAATAGCTGGGTCTTTTGGTTTACGCGCTTCAAACAACTCAGCAACACGAGGCAAACCACCCGTTATATCTTTGGTCTTGGTTTGTTTTCTTGGTGTTTTTGCAATAACCATACCAGACGTAACCTTATCGCCAAGTCTAACAACGACATGTGCATTCGTCGGAACTGGGTAAAACCCAAGAACCTCTCCTGCTTCGTTAGAAATAATCACCTGGGGATGATAGTCACCCTTATAATCAATAATGACCAATTCTTCCTTACCCGTCGTATGATCTAATTCTTTTTTCATCGTGACGTCTTCTTCAATATCTTCAAAGCTAACAATACCTGCAACTTCGGACATAATAGAAGAAGTGTATGGATCCCATTCAACCAAAACTGCATTCTTCTGAATCACTTCCCCATCCGCTATTTGAATCAAGCCACCTTGTGGCACGGAATGCCGCTCAATCTCACGACCGTCTTCTTGGTGAATAGAGATCTGAGCATTACGTGAAAGGATGACGGATTTACCGCCTGGTCTTTTGGCCGTTCTAATACCCTGATATTTAATTGCACCGGAGTTTCTGACTTCAATAGTCGATTGAGCCACTGATCTCGAAGCAGTTCCACCGATGTGGAATGTTCTCATAGTCAGCTGTGTTCCTGGCTCGCCAATTGATTGTGCAGCGACAATACCCACAGCATCACCCAATTCCGTTAATCTGCCCGAAGAAAGATTGAGGCCATAACATTTTGCACAAACACCATGAAGCGTTTCACATGTCAAAACCGAACGAATTTTTATTTTTTCAAAACCAGCCTCTTCAATTGCAACTGAGCCATCTTCAACAATTTCTTGTCCAGCCTCAACAATCATTTCATCCGTGATTGGATTAACAATATTTGTGAGAGCAACGCGACCCATAACTCTTTCGGATAAGCTAACAACAACATCTTCGCCCTCTGTAATCGCTTCGACAAAAATACCATTTAATGTGCGGCAATCATCTTCGGTTATAATTACATCCTGCGCAACATCAACAAGTCGTCGGGTTAGATAGCCCGAATCAGCAGTCTTGAGAGCCGTATCAGCCAAACCTTTACGAGCACCATGCGTTGAAATAAAGTATTCCAACATCGTTAGGCCCTCGCGAAAATTTGCGCGAATTGGATTCTCAATAATTTCCCCTGAGGGTTTGGCCATCAGACCACGCATACCCGACAGTTGTCTAATTTGTTGTTTAGAGCCACGCGCACCGGAGTCAGCCATCATCAATACAGGATTGAAAGAATCTAATTCGGTGAAAACAGCATCTGCAACTTCATCTGTGGTTCGTGTCCAAATGTCAATAACCTGATTGTAGCGTTCACCATCCGTAATAATACCTCGGCGGTATTGAGCCTCAATTTTTTCAACATCAACGCTTGCGGCTTTTAAAGCTTCTTGTTTTTTCGATGGTATTTGCAAATCATCAATTGATATCGATATACCAGCTTTGGTAGCCTCTTGAAATCCCAATTCCTTTAAATCATCCAACAACTCAATTGTGCGATGATGTCCAGACACTTTGTAAGCCTTGGCAATGACATTGTTCAAGGAGTTTTTTGTCAAGGTGTCATTTTCAAATACCATGCCACTTGGTAAAGAATTATTAAACACCATACGTCCAACCGTTGTAGACAACATCTGGCCGTTAACTCTGACATTGACTAATGCATGCAACTCAATTTGTTTATCTTCATAGGCATAAATGGCATCTTCAATATTAGGAAATGACAATCCTTCTCCTTTTGCGCCATGTTTGTCCTTAGTCAAATAATAACACCCTAATACAATATCCTGACTAGGAGTGGCAATTGGCTTACCATGTGCTGAGGAGAAGATATTATTGACACTCATCATCAATGTGCGTGTTTCGATAATTGCCTCTTCGCATAATGGCACATGAACCGCCATTTGATCACCATCAAAATCAGCATTAAATGCTGCGCATACTAAAGGGTGCACTCTAATAGCTTTGCCTTCGATTAATACCGGTTCAAAGGCTTGAATTCCTAGCCTGTGGAGAGTTGGCGCTCTGTTGAGCATAACAGGATGATTTTGAATAACATCTTCCAAAATATCCCAAACTTCTAGCTTCATACTAGAAACCATACGTTTTGCGCTCTTAATAGTGTGAACGAATCCGCGCTCTCTTAATCTTCTGATTATGAAGGGCTCAAATAATTCTAAAGCCATTTGCTTCGGCAAGCCGCATTGATTTAATTTTAACTCAGGTCCCACGACAATAACTGAACGACCTGAATAATCAACGCGTTTGCCAAGTAAGTTTTGGCGAAATCTACCTTGTTTACCTTTTAACATATCACTCAAACTTTTAAGTGGACGGTTTCCCGCACCAAGTACAGGGCGGCCATGTCTGCCATTATCAAATAACGCATCTACCGCTTCTTGAAGCATTCTTTTTTCATTACGAACGATGACATCCGGAGCTTTTAAATCCATCAACTTCTTAAGACGACTATTACGGTTAATGACCCTGCGGTACAAATCATTCAAATCACTAGTCGCAAATCTTCCCCCGTCCAATGGAACTAACGGCCTAAGGTCTGGTGGAATAACTGGAATGGTCCGCAATACCATCCATTCTGGGCGATTACCAGAGCCGAGAAATGATTCAGCTATTTTTAAAACTTTCATTATTTTTCTTAAATTCGTTTCACCCTTAACTTCGGCCAATTCCTTACGAAGGCGTTTAACCAATTTAGGCAAATCTATTTCGGACAATAGAATTTCAATGGCTTCTGCACCCATTTTGGCCACAAATTTATGGCCATAAGTTTCAATAGCTTCTTGATATTTGTCTTCATTGAGTAATTCACCGCGTGTTAGTCCAGTTTCACCAGCGTCAATTACGACGTATTCTTCGTAATAAAGCACGCGCTCTAGTTCTCTTAAATTCAAACCAGCTAAAGCGCCCAAGCGGGACGGCAAGGACTTGAAGAACCAAATGTGGGCAACAGGTGCTACTAAATCTATATGCCCCATACGCTCGCGTCTGACACGAGACAATGTGACTTCAACGCCACAGCGATCACAAATAATGCCTTTATGCTTTATGCGTTTATATTTACCGCATGAGCACTCCCAATCCTTTGAAGGTCCGAATATTTTTTCACAAAACAAACCATCTTTTTCAGGCTTAAAAGTTCTGTAATTAATGGTTTCGGGCTTTCTTATCTCTCCACGAGACCAAGAATGTATAACTTCTGTAGATGCTATCCGTATAGATATTTGGTCAAAGTTTGTTTTTCTCTCTTCAGACATATTACTCATCCCCTTCTACATTAGTACGCTCTGTTCGAACATCTAGGCAAAGAGAGTGCAATTCTCTTATTAATACATTAAACGACTCTGGTATTCCAGGAGACGAAGTTGGTTCGCCTTTAACGAGCTCTTCATAGACTCGCGTCCTTCCCATCACATCATCGCTCTTAACTGTTAGCATTTCTTGCAGTGTATAAGCTGCGCCGTAAGCTTCCAAGGCCCAAACTTCCATTTCACCTAATCTTTGACCACCATGCTGAGCTTTTCCACCCAAGGGTTGCTGCGTGACTAGTGAGTATGGCCCCGTTGATCGAGCGTGAATTTTGTCGTCAACCATATGAGCCAATTTGAGCATATAGATATATCCGACCGTGATCTCCTGATCAAACGCATTTCCGGTCAAACCATCGTATAATCGTGTTTTTCCATGAGTTGGTATCTTAGCTTCAGTCATGAATTCCTTGATTTGCTTTTCACTTGCGCCATCAAAAACTGGTGTCGCAAAAGAAACGCCTAATTCGTGTGCTGCCCAACCCAAATGAGTTTCTAATAGCTGTCCGACGTTCATCCGTGAAGGTACTCCGAGTGGATTCAAGATGATATCAACTGGCGTACCATCTTCCATATGCGGCATATCAGCTATAGGTAGAATTTTGGATATCACACCCTTATTCCCATGTCGGCCCGCCATTTTGTCGCCAACGGATATTTTACGTTTTGAGGCAATTTGAACCATAATGCGCTTTAATACGCCCGGTGGCAATTCATCGCCTCTTTTAATCTTATCGACTTCACGAGATTCTTCATATCTCAATTCATCTATTTGCTCGTCACACACGCGCGCTGTGCGCCTAACTTCTTCTTCTAATTCTTCAGCGCCATCTAATTTTATAGAGTCGAGATCGCAAGCTGCTAGTTTGTTTAACATTGTTTTGCTTATCTTCTTGCCAGTTGGAATCACGACGTCACCTGTCTCTTTATCCAAAAGACTAGAGGCAAGCTTGGCATCTATTAACAAAGTTTCCATTTTCTCATTTTTGGTTTTTTCACATTTATTAACCAAAGTATCAAAATTGACTCGAATAATTTCTACTGCTTCTTTATCCTTAGCCTTCTCTTCTTTAGTTTTGCCTGTGGATCCTTTACGAGCGAATACTTTAGTACCTATAACCACACCCTCCACGCCGGGCGGCACGGTTAAAGAAGCGTCACGCACATCTCCTGCCTTTTCACCAAATATTGCCCTAAGTAGCTTTTCTTCTGGGGACAATTCGGTTTCAGATTTGGGCGTGATTTTTCCCACCACAATATCGCCAGGTTTGACAGTTGCGCCTACGCGTATTATGCCATCCTCTTGCAAGTCAGCCATATCTTCTTCACTGACATTTGGAATGTCGCGTGTTATGTCTTCCTTGCCCAAACGTGTGTCGCGAGCTTCAACTTCAAATTCTTCTATATGGACCGAAGTATAGACGTCGTCTTTAACCAATCGCTCAGAAAGAATAATGGCATCCTCAAAGTTATATCCACGCCAAGGCATGAAAGCCACTAATACATTTTTACCTAGGGCTAGCTCACCTTGATTAATAGCAGGGCCATCAGCAATAACTTGGCCTTTTTTAACCATTTCACCAACCTCAACAATTGGACGTTGATTAATCGTGGTTGATGCATTTGATCTTCTGAACTTAATGACTTCGTATTTCTTAGCTCCGACCGTTATGCCAAGTGCATCGACACTAGTAACTACACCATCGTCTTTAGCTACTAAACAGCCGCCAGAATCCTTAGCAACTCTAGCCTCAACGCCTGTTCCTACTAATGGAGCGTCAGTAAACAATAATGGTACTGCTTGACGTTGCATATTAGATCCCATTAGCGCTCTATTTGCATCATCATGTTCCAAAAACGGTATTAAACCCGCAGCAACACTTACAAGCTGCTTCGGTGAAACGTCCATATAATTAATTTTGGAAGGTTCGACCATAGGGAAGTCACCTTTAAAACGACAGACAACGCGCGCATCCACAAATTGACCATTTGCATCCACAACGGCGTTTGCTTGAGCGACAATACTTTTGTCCTCAACATCTGCTGAAAGGTATTCCACTTGATTCGTAACGCGACCGTTAACAACTTTGCGATAAGGCGTTTCGATAAAACCATAACCGTTTATTTGTGAATACATGCTCAAAGACGCGATCAATCCAATATTTGGACCCTCAGGCGTTTCAATTGGGCAAATACGGCCATAATGAGAGTAATGAACATCGCGGACTTCAAAACCAGCTCGCTCACGTGACAAACCGCCAGGCCCCAATGCACTCACCCTACGTTTATGTGTCAACTCTGAAAGAGGGTTGGTTTGATCCATATACTGCGACAATTGACTTCTCCCAAAAAAATCACGAATAACACTCGATAATAATTTTGCATTGACCAAATTATGCGGCATCATTGATTCCAAATCGTAAATACCCATGCGCTCTTTACAAGACCGTTCTAGTCGAGCTAAACCAATCCTAAACTGAGATTGAAGCAATTCTCCAACTGTACGAACGCGACGATTACCTAAGTGGTCGATATCATCAATATCAGAATCACCATTCTTCACCTGAACCAATCGTTTAATTACTCGAATAACTGTTTCTGGATCAAGCGTTCTGTTTTCTAAGCTCACATTCAAATTTAATTTGCGATTGATGACATGTCGGCCCACTTCACTCAAATCATAGCGGCGTTCGTCAAAAAAGAGCTTTGACACCATGTTTCTTGCGCTTTCTAATGTTGGTGGATCACCTGGTCGTAATCTGTGATAAAGATCGATTAATGCCTCGTCGGTATTGTGCGTATGATCTTTTTTCAAAGTTCCCACAATTTCGGGCATTTCTTCACGAGTCATTTTTAATGCTTTGATTTTCTTTGTAGCGAATGACGCCAATAATTCACGCGTTATCAATTCACCTTTTTCACAGACAACCATTTTAGTTTCTGGGTCTAGGACGTCTTCTGCAAGGCTATGTCCAATTAGGTTCTTTGGATTAAAGCGCGCGATATTATCAATGCTATCAATTCCGCAAAACGCTTGAATAATATCTTGATCTTCTGAAAAGCCAATAACGCGCAACACCGTTGAGGCGAGAATTTTGCGACGTCTATCGATATACGCATACAAAATGTCATTAATATCGAATTCGAATTCTAACCAAGCTCCACGATTAGGAATGATTCGAGCTGAATATAGGGTCTTGCCATTTGGATGTGTGCTCTTTTCATAAGACACGCCAGGAGAGCGATGTAATTGACTAACAACAACGCGTTCGGCGCCATTAATAACAAAAGTTCCAGTATCAGCAATTAAAGGCAATTCACCCATAAATACATCTTGCTCAGTTGTCTCTTTGGGGCCCTTAAGTCTCAGCTTAACCTTTAGAGGTGTAGCAAAGGTCAATCCACGGCGATAACATTCTTCCAATGAATACTTTGGCTCATTCATGCTATAAGAAATATATTCTAAAGTGTGCTCCTCATCGTAACTAACGATAGGAAAAACCTCTTTAAATACAGCTTCTAAACCGATGTCTTTACGCTTAGTCTTCGGAACGCCAATTTGCAGAAATTCCTTATATGACCTTGTCTGAATTTCAGTAAGGTCAGGAAACTCCATGACTTCTTTAATTTCGCCAAGACTCTGCCTTAGTTTTTTAGGCATGAATATCCCCTTTACACTTCAATTAATGTTAGATGAATTGATGAATGA
>JBLFWJ010000155.1:0-8136 GCA_047611425.1 Bacteroidia bacterium
CAATGAACAGCGACATGCGCGTATTTCCTGTTCCGGCTACTGCTGACAAGAGGATCATACCTATCGCAAAAAAGAACATCGTAATTGAAATCACATCAATAATTGGTAGGCTGTCCTGAATTAACGTTACATCATCAGTAAAGATGGAAAGGGCGATGCTTGGGTCAATTCTATTAACCACTACGAAAAGCAGCGACCCAACTACGGCCAATGTCAAGGTTCGCTTTACAACGACCCAAACCATATCCTCCTTTCCTTGGCCGATCATATTACTTACCAGCGTGTTCACGGCATTACCCAACGCAATATTCGGGATCATTAATATGGAGTAAACACTCCTTACCACGTTCGAAACGGAAAGGGCTCTTTCACCCATGCCTTCGATCAACACGAAGAAAACCAACCATGAAGACAACGACAAGAAATACTGAAGCACCATTGGGATGGCCAAATTCACAACTCGAACCATGCCTGCATACCTGACCTTCCATTTCTCCTTCAACCCATATTTATCCTTGTCAACATAAAGTGGTAAGTAGATTAGGATCACAACCGTACTCAGAACCTCTGAACCCACAGAGGCTAATGCGGCACCATCAATTCCCATTCGTGGACATCCCCAATTGCCGAACACAAACATGTAATTGAACACCACATTAGAAAGGGCCATTACGATACTGGTAATGGCAATTGGTCTGGTGTGCGAAATCCCCGTAAAGAATGCGCGATATGCAATCAACAGGAATGTGGGTAGAAATCCCCATGACCTTATATATAGGTAGCTTTCTACACTTTCGGATATGGCATCACTCTGAATAAGGAGATCTACCAATGATGAAGATGCCACATGGATGAATCCAATCAATGCTACGGCAGCAGTTAAAAGCAGAATTGTTACGTCCTGATAGATCTTGCCAATAGAAGCATGATCCTTGGCTCCATCCATTCGCGCGATGATAATCTGGGCTCCATTTGCCAGACCGATTCCGGTCATGGTAAAAACCAGAAGGATGATTCCACCTAATCCAACCGCACCTATCGCCACATCACCGATACGTCCCATAAAGGCAGTGTCGGTCACGCTGATCACCGTGTGCGCCATCGACCCCAGCACCAACGGAAAACTCAGGTTGATGATGTTACGGTAAGATTCGGTACTGTGTGTCATCTCACCTCAAGCAACAGGCCTTTTAGGTAATCTCCTTCAGGATGAAACAGGCTTACCGGATGATCGATGCCATGCCCCATTCGTTTTAGGATTACGGCATTTACGCCAGCATCGAGTGCTGCAGACATCACGGCTTTTTCGAACATGTGAGAATCGACAACCTGTGAGCATGAGAACGTTAAGAGCAACGAGCCCGGCTTAAGCTTTTCGAGTGCCTCCTTGTTCAGTCGTCTATAACCTTGAATAGCGTTGTGACGCTTTCGCATGTGCTTGGCAAAAGCTGGCGGATCTAATATTATGATGTCAAAATCCTCCGCCTTTTTCAAATATTCAAACGTGTCAATGGCAATCGCTTCATGTCGATCATCATCAACCTTATTTAGCGTTGCATTGGTTTTGGCCAGTTCGATGGCAGGCCCCGAAACATCTATCGACACAACCTTAGTCGCACCACCAAGTAACGCAGCAACAGAGAATCCACCTGTGTAGCAGAATGTATTCAATACTGAGCGTCCGTTTGCCAGTTCACCCAACAGTTTTCGATTGTCGCGTTGATCCAAAAAGAACCCAGTCTTTTGGCCTTCAACCCAATTCACGTTGAACTTCATTCCGTTTTCAAGAACCTCGGATGATTGCTCGTCTCCCTTTAGGAATTCAGGCTTACCCTTGCTTGCCGGGCGATGGTAGATCGTTTTGAAATCCAATCCATCAAGCTGTTCTATAGCCGCCAAAATGTTTGGGATGTTCTTCTGCATACCAGCAGAATGAGACTGAACCGCACAACCCGAACCGTAAACATCTACGATCAATCCTGGCATTCCATCACCTTCGGCATTGACCAACCGAAAGCAATCCGTATCCGTGCCTTGGCCAAGCCCAGCGTTCTTACGCATATTCCAAGCTTGGGTAAAAGTTGAGTTCCAATATGCCTGATCAACCTCCTCAGAACCAAATCGAATTACACGCCCAAGGATAGATCCGCCTCCAAAATGTGCCGTGGCGATCATCTCCTCTTTCGAGGTATGCACTTCTACCATGTCTCCCTCTTCAACGCCTTCTTCAACGCTATAAACCGCTCCGGAAAAAATCCAAGCATGCTTTCTTAGCAAAGACACTTCCTTGCCGTGCTTCAATACAATTCGTTTCATCATTTGGCGAAGGTAGACTGAATTGTGTTGTCGGGTATCCTTACTTTCGGGCGAATATTGTTGCCCACACATCACTTGATCAGCGCCTAGTAATGTTCTTCAATTCTTATTTGATTTTCACTCAGATCGCGCTGGTCATCATCCTTTATCAGCTGGTCAGTCGCTGGGTGGCAAACCGCCACTTACGGAATTTACTGATTGCTTTGGCCAATATAATTCTGCTGCTTAACGTGGTGAAGGAGCACAGTATAATTGTGCTTGCTGTACTAAGTGCCGTGATTTATGCATTGGCATTCATCATCCAAAAAAAACAGTCTAAGCCTATTCTCGGCATTTCACTGGGGCTAGTAATTGGCCTATTTGCATTTCGCAACTACCCTTTTCTGCTTAGTATGCTGGAAGAAGGAACATTCGAATTCATTCATGGGCCGATCATCTCTATCCAGAAAGTGGGAATTTCGTACATCCTATTTCGGCTTTGTCACTTTTTGGTTGAGTCATATAAAGGATCGATTCAAAAACATGACCCGCTCACCTTTCTTAATTACGTTTTCTTTTTTCCTAGCTTTTTAGCTGGACCAATTGATCGATACAACAACTTCCATTATTGGATTGGAAACAGCCGAAACAAGTATAGAACAAGCCTCTTTTTCTCAGGCGTAACTCGAGTTCTTATCGGAGCATTTAAAACCATGGCCATTGTTCCGTTAATCATAACAGAGGCAACTGATTACACCATTCTATCAGCGGAACTTGGTCCTGGCCTTGGGTTGTTTGCCAGCCTGATCGCTTACTCTGCTTACATCTATTTCGACTTTTCCGGATACAGTGACATAGCGATTGGCACCGGTTACATGCTTGGAATTCGTACGCCTGAAAACTTTAATAATCCATACTTCTCGCACAACCTTTCTGAGTTTTGGAAACGCTGGCACATCACGTTTTCTTTCTTTTTAAGAATCTATGTTTTCAAGCCAGTTTTGGTTTTACTCAATAAGGTTATCAATCCAAAACATAGGATGCTTGTAACCGTAAATGCCTACTTAATCACCTTCATTATTTGTGGAGTATGGCATGGCCCAACCTTAAACTTTGCCGTTTGGGGATTGTGGCATGGAGCGGGATTGGCAATCAATAAACTATTCACCACTTATGCTAAACCTAAACTGGCATTAGCCAATTCGGGAGTTTACAATCTAATCAGCATGGTTCTAACTTTTGTCTTTGTGACTATCGGTTGGATGTTCTTTCATTATTCAATGGATCAGATTTCAGAAATCTTAAACACGCTATTTTGAATCGCTTCCTACATAGCTTTTACCGAACGGGAAATCTAGCAAGTCTAGGTGCATTCATTCTGGCGTGTACCATTGTGTTACTTGCTTTAGGAGGGTTGATTATTCCAAAACCAGAGACTCCTGAGCCAACTGAACAAATGTCAACGCTCAATGGACTCAACCTCAAATACAGCGACAAATCAGAAACCAGATATTTCCTGAAATCCATTATTAACAACGATGGCTACCTCTGTTTAGGAACTTCGGAATCAACCCATTTGAAGCATGGCAATTATCAAGATTTCCTAAATAATGATCCGGAATTAACGGTCCGATTCTCGAGGCTTCCTGGGTCTGGCAGAACTGGTGGGGTTCACGTACCATGGCTCTTGAATCAGCATGATCTGCTAGATTCTTTAAAGTTTATTTATCTGATCAATCCGGTGTATTGGAGGAAAGGATTGAACCAAATTAGTCTGGCTTATTCCAATCGATATCACAATCCGGTAACCTGTGATATTGATAATGAGACCATAATTGATCTTGAACCAGCACTTTATTCGATACGTACATATTTGGATAAACTCCCTTTTATTCAAAGCGTGCAAATGCACATTGAATATTGGCTACGGAAAATGAGAATTGCCTTTTTCAATGATCTTAGAATACACCTTGGATTCAAAGCTTTTGGTGAAGATTTCACCTACATCTCAAAAGCAAAAAGGAAGCTTGATTCGTATAATCATTTTGGTCAAGTGAATACATCAGAAGTTGATACAGTTTGGAATGCACTTCACTCCTACCCGGCCAGAACATCATCCCAAGAAATTGACGAATCATCCGATTATCGCTACGAGGAATTGAAGGCTTTCATTGCATTTTGCAAACACACAGGTATCGATGCAACATTTATTCTCGGGCCATACAATGAACGGTTCATGACCAAAAGCAGGCCAAAATCGGTTGAACCATTCAAA
Source organism: Bacteroidia bacterium (assembly GCA_047611425.1). Lineage (GTDB taxonomy): Bacteria > Bacteroidota > Bacteroidia > UBA10329 > UBA10329 > JBLFWJ01. Next base: position 4,571 of record JBLFWJ010000155.1, read on the forward strand.
GAAACCACGGATCGGATTAGAGGAATTTTGGATGCCGAAGGCGTCACCTATGTTGATGCAACGGACATATCAAATACTGCAGGGGCATTCAACGATTATCAACACCATTCTTCTTACGGAGCATACCTAATCTATCAAAAGCTAAAACCTTTGATCAAATGAAAAAATCAGGATTGAAGTGGGTTTATCGGGCTGTTGCGTTGGCAGCTGTTGTCTATTTATTGATGTTGGACAACAAGGGCGACATCGAGTATATCTACGCCAATTTTTAGAGCGTCTTACTTCCCTATTCCGTCTCCTTTAAAAAGAACTTTTACAAGCTTACCAGCTTTGTAGCGTGCCTTAAAAGAAATCTTACCAGCCTCATCGTAATTGGTGCTTACTCCGGCCAACTTGCCATTCAGGTAGGTTGAAGAATACCACTTCACACCGGTTTCATACCAGCCTTCGTATAAGCCTTCTTGTCTTCCATTTCGATAGCCAATGTTCTGAAACGGCTTGCCATCAGCATAGAAATGCTTCCAGTTTCCATTCTTATTTCCTTCGGAAAAGTTACCCTCCTCTTTTAGTTTGCCGTTCTCGTGCCAAACCATTGTTGCACCATCTTCCAGCCCGTCTTTGTAGTTCTTCTCCATTTGCTTCTTGCCATTCTCAAACCACAAATGGTAAAAACCGTGACGTGTTCCAGCTTTAAAGTCTGACACAAATTTCGGGCTTCCGTTCTCGAAGAATCCCTTCCAGTTTCCGTGCATCTTACCCTTCTCAAAGGTGCCTTGCTCCTTGATTTGCCCAGAATGAAAGTAGCTAGTCCAAAGGCCTGTTTCCATATTCTGATCAAATGCGCCTTCGTTGAATTTGGGTCCGTCTTCAAAGAACCGCTGCCATTCGCCTTGCTTTAGATCGTTTGAATAATTACCGATCTTCCAAACTGTTCCCTCTTCTTCGTAGTAGTATTTCCACTCACCGTTTATCTTGCCTTTGGAGAATTCTCCTTCGCTTCCCAGCGTTCCGTTTTTGTAATTGAATTTCCAATGTCCGGAGCGTTCATCTTCAACAAACTCACCTTCCATCTCAACTGTTCCATCTGGATAGAACCACTTGAAACCACCGTTCTTCTTACCCGCTGAATAATTGCCTTCTACACTCGGCTTTCCATCTGCATGATACTCCTTGGCTGCTCCATCCCGGTCTCCTTCCTTGTAGTTAATCTCACTTTTAAGTTTTCCCGTTTTGAAAAACTCCTTCCAAACGCCAGTCTTTTTTCCCGCCTCGTGTTGGCCTTCGCGCTCGGTGGCTCCATCACCGAAATAGCCGAGCACCTTTCCATCGCCATAGTTGATGTCGCTCATCATTTGTCCAGAACGATAGTGGCATTGCCACCTTCCAGACCTCTCATCATCCGTGTATTCACCAATGCAGAATTTGGTGCCATCATCGTAGAACGTCTGCCAGTCGCCTTGCTTGAGAGTATCAACGGTTTTGCCTTGTTCTTGGACCTGTCCGTTAGCCCATTTCGTTTCCACATCCACCTCTTGGGCGAAACCTGACACCGAGAACAGCATAAGAAACAGGCACACTTTGGCCATTGATATTTTCTCCATTTCAATCATTACCATCAACTTTAATTAGCTCTCAGATTGCCACGTTCCGCTTCGCTACTCTCGCAATGACGGAAGACTCAAAAACTCTCTACTCGTAACTAAAAACTCACAACTCTTTCTAATAGATCAAGATTTCTGAAATCACCTTTCTACCCAAAGCCGTGTTCAAATCGTTCTTCAGTTTTTCCTTACCCATAGACAACTCATGACGCATTGGAGCAGAATCAACCTTTATATGATAAACGCCTTTCCTCATATATGATTTTGATGCGTGCTTTGCGAGCGGCCCAAGAATGGCAGAAAGCTCATTCTTTAACCGCATTTCAGACATCTTGTCCGACAACTTATGATGATCCAACCATTTCTTGATTGAATCACCCAGCAAGATTTGATTGTAGTTTCTTTTCATTTTCATTATTCTATAAAATCCTACGTCTCGTTCCTCGACACCTCCTTTATCAAGGAGCAACTGCCTATTCCCCCTTTTAAAGGGGGTGCCCAAAGGGTGGCGGATTTATTGAATTTAAGCTCTTCAAATCGTCAACTTAAGGCATTTTTTTCAAAGCGGCATGAACGTTATCGGTGATTCTGTTTTGAATATCGGTGGTATCAGCCGGTTCAAATGATTCACCAGCAATCTTCTCGTAAAGCTCGATATATCGTTTGGAAACAAGATCCACAAAGTCATCTGGCATTTCTGGCATCACCTGACCATCCAATCCTTGGAAACCATTTTCCATCAACCATTCCCGCACAAACTCTTTTGATAATTGCTTTTGAGTTTCTCCATTTGCCTGTCGATCTTCATAACCTTCAGCATAGAAATATCGGCTAGAATCAGGTGTGTGAATCTCATCGATTAGCGTCACTTCACCATTGAACTTTCCAAACTCATACTTGGTATCCACTAGGATCAAACCTTGCTTGGCAGCAATTTCGGTTCCTCTTTGAAACAACTTTCTGGTGTAGTCTTCCAATTGGATATACTCGGCTTCTGGAACAATGCCGTTTGCGATAATTTCCTCACGGGAAATATCCTCGTCATGCCCTTCTTCAGCCTTCGTTGCTGGTGTGATTAGTGGTTCAGGAAAGCGGTCGTTCTCCTTCATTCCGTCAGGCATCGGTACTCCGCAAATCATCCTTTTCCCAGCTTTGTACTCTCTCCAAGAATGGCCTGCTAGGTAGCCTCTTATCACCATTTCCACGGGATAGGTGTCACACATCTTACCAATAGAAACCACAGGATCAGGCGAACTCATCAGCCAGTTTGGAACGATGTCCTCAGTCATCTTCAAGAACTTTCCAGCCACCTGATTCAATACTTGCCCTTTATGAGGAATTCCTCGTGGTAGGATATGATCAAATGCAGAGATACGATCGGACGCCACCATTACAAGTAGGTCATCTCCAATCGTGTGCACATCACGGACTTTCCCGTGGTAAACCTTTGTTTGACCTTCGAAAACGAAGTTTGCTTCGGTTAACGTTTGAGGCAATGTCATTTCTCTTTTTTCCCTTTTGAGTTCTTGTCCTTGTCAGAATCTTTCTCGTATCGATCAACAATTTTCTTCACCAAGTTATGGCGAATAATATCAGCCTGCCCCAATTCGATAAATCCAATGTCATTTACATTTTTGAGCAGCGTCCATGCTTTGAACAACCCACTTGGGCCTGCCGATCTTGGTAAATCTACCTGAGTAACATCACCGGTAATTACAAACTTAGCCGAGCGTCCCATTCTAGTCAAGAACATTCGCATTTGACTGTCCGTGGTGTTCTGCGCTTCATCAAGAATCACGAATGCGTTATCCAACGTTCGTCCTCTCATAAAACCGAGAGGTGCAATCTGAATCGTTCCATCTTCCAAATAGCCTCGAAGCTTTGCAGGTGGAATCATATCCATCAACGCATCATACAATGGTTGCAAATATGGATCTAGCTTTTCCTTCAAATCACCAGGAAGAA
>JBLFWJ010000156.1:0-8013 GCA_047611425.1 Bacteroidia bacterium
GGTGCTGTCAATTGAATCCAACCATCGTCAATTGCTTGATCTTGATTTGGAATCTGGCAACTACCTTATGAGATGGATTGGGCAGACTAACACTGAAACAATCAAGATTCAGATTAGATAATTAGCTTAGCGTGTATTGAAAAAGGCCCCAATCCATTTTACTGGATTAGGGCCTTTTTTGATTGAAGAAGGTCCTTAATCAACTGTCTTTCACCTGAGTATTTTGAAAACAATTACTTGACCAACCATTGCTCCGCTTCAGTCCTATCTAGGAACACTTTAACCGTGATACCTCGGTTGCTAGCGAACAACTCTCCAAACTTGCTGGCCTTTAGGTTTTCTTGTTTAGATATTATCGCGAGTCGTAAGCCTCGAATACTAATTGACTTCTCTCTTAAAACAAAACCAACCAAATCGATATAGGCGAGCATTGAATGTGGGGTACTTAGTTCAGACTCATCCATAAGTACATTAGTAACTCCCAGCTCGGATAGAACGGTAGTTAGTTCTAGAACCTGCCGTTTCCATTCCGCTACTGAATCTATAGATCCAGTAGTTTTGAAACACACGTAATCAGGATAAACCTGATGAGATACTTTGTAGCTCAATTGGATATTTACTTCTAATCGAGCACCAACTTACAATAAATTGATTTACCTACGTGAAACACGTAGATATTCAGATTAAAGACTTACTCAACCCTCAAATAACGTTCGCGACACGCTTCAAAGCACGGATAGTTGAGTATGAGCGTATCATCACTCAAATCGTATGATAATGGAAACGGAAGATTAACACCGCAACCGGAGGCCACGATGGTTGAGTCTATATCTGAAAAGGTACCTGTGGTAGTTTCGGTGGTCTCCCCTCCCAACATACACAAAGACCCGTTGCATGTGTAAGTTTCATCTTCAAAGACTTCAATCTGCTTGTCGCTATTCACACTTTCGAATTGGCCACTGCCGTCTCCAGGATCAGCTAGAATTGCATCAAGTTGCCAAGTATTAACCACTTCGACAACCTCGTCTGATTTACAACCCAGTTGTGTCAAACTAAGCAGTGCAATTGCGAATGCTGCTCTCCTCATCATTTTGCTTGCCTAACGTCTCCAGAACCCTTAACCTTCGAATCGACTGATGGTGCCCCACTATAAGTCACATTGCCACTTCCCGCAATAGAGACATCCAATTTGTTTGATACATCAACTTTCACGTCTCCGGATCCGCTTATACTTATATCAGCTGTTTTCGAGCTTAATTTTGATCCTCTATAATCGCCAGATCCTGTGATTGATATCTCTTGTTCTTCAGCAGAACCTGAAACTTTAACATTACCCCTTCCTGCAATATTCACGTCCAATTTTTTGACTTCAACCCGTATGGAAATATCACCAGAACCGGCAATACTTGCCTGACAATCGCCAGACATTTTTAGCATTCCAGTTGACTTTAAATCACCGCTTCCAGCAACGGAAACATCAAGGTTATTTAGGCCAGAAAATGTTCCCAACTGTATGTTTCCACTCCCAGCTACTTTAACTTTTTCGAGCATTTTGGTTGTCACAATCACTGTCAGTTCAAAATCACGATAGTTACCCCTTCCAAGTTCCAAAATCAAAACGCCATCTTTTACTTCCGTCTCTAAACGGTCGATGATGTTGCCATGTCCTTTGGCTACTAAACTGTTTGCCCCTTCATTCACCTCCACATTAAAGGATCCTTTCAATGCAACGCCATCAAAGTCTTTCACTTTTAGGGTCTTAGTAACAACAGAGCCTTCACCTTTTATTTGGGCACATGCAGTGAATGCTACAGATGTAGATAGGAGGAGACAAACTAGTAGTAGGTTCTTTTCCATGATTTCGGTTTTTCGTAATTCGGTTCTGCTAATCTAATAACCGCAAAACGACTCTTAATGTTGGTAGAACATTTGTAGAATTAATTGGCATCCAGACCTTATCCGGTACAATGAGCTTCTCACATCAATACAATTAGCTTTGCGGAAATACTTAGCATGAAAAACACGTTTCTCTTTCTCATACTATTAGCCTTCTTAGTAGGCTGCAGCTCAACCCCGGCCACTATGCCTCAAGGTTCTAATGCCCAGTTTGACGGTTTCAAGAACCGATTTATCGAAGCCTTTTGGGAGCTGCACCCACAATGGGCGGCTCAAAAGGGATATCACAAGTATGATGCAGTGATTAACATCCCGAACGATGCTGGCCGTGAGGCAAAGACAGTTTTTGTAAAGGCGTACACTGATTCATTGACGCAATTCAAGTCTGATGAATTGTCCAATGCAAATCAGTGTGATTTCTTTATGATCCAGGATCAACTAGAATCCATGAAATGGTACCAAGAAGTCTATCGTTCTTGGGAATGGAATCCCTCTAGTTACAATTTGGGTGAAGGGTTTGCCTTAATCATCAACGGGCGCTATGCAAGCTTGGATGAACGCATATCTGCTATGGCAGAACGCTTGAAAAGCGTACCGGCTTATTACGAGGCTGCGACCAGCAACATTTCTAACCCTACCCTAGAACACACGGAGCTGGGCATTATGCGGAATAAAGGATCCTTGGATGTCTTTAATGCTACCATGATTGATTCGGTTGACGCTTCTGGCCTTGCCGATCAAGAGAAGCAAGACTTAAAGGCGAATATCGAATTAGCCAAGATGGCTATCTCGGATTACATCACATTTTTGGAGAATGACATTCTTCCTAACTTGAATGAGAACACAAGAAGTTTCCGGATCGGTAAAGATCTCTTCGCCCAAAAGTTTGACATTGACATTCGTTCTAGTTACTCTGCGGAACAGGTTTACGATTTCGCTTTAGAATCTAAAAAGCAGGTTCATAGCGAAATGCTCCGGTTAACTACCGAGTTATGGCCCAAGTATTTCGAAGGCGCAGAAATGCCTGATTCAATGGTGGCAATCAGAACCATGATTGAAAAATTGAGCTTGAATCACGTTCATCGTGACTCCTTTCAATCAACCATTGAACAGCAAATTCCAGAATTAACAAAGTTTGTTCAGGAGCATGACCTTGTTTATTTAGACCCTGCCAAACCATTAGTGGTGAGAAGAGAGCCAGCATATATGGGTGGCTTTGCAGGAGCCTCTATCTCGGCACCCGGACCGTACGACAAGTTTGCGGATACGTATTACAATGTCGGACCGATGGATCGTTTTAATGACGAACAAGCCGAGAGTTTCTTAAGAGAATACAATCATCACGTTTTACAAATTCTCAATATTCACGAAGCTATCCCCGGTCATTATGCGCAGTTGGTTTACAGCAATCTTTCTCCTTCATTGGTGAAAAGCATATTTGGCAATGGCGCCATGGTTGAAGGTTGGGCGGTTTATACCGAGCGCATGATGCTAGAGGAAGGTTATGGCGATCACGAACCAGAACTTTGGTTGATGTACTACAAATGGAACCTGCGTGTGGTGTGCAATACCATTCTGGATTATTCAATTCACGTAAAGGATTGGACAAAAGAGCAAGGTTTGGATTTACTGACCAATCAAGCGTTTCAGCAAGATGCAGAGGCCAATGGAAAATGGCGAAGAGCCACTTTGAGCCAGGTGCAACTTTGCAGTTATTACACTGGCTTTAAAGAGATTTACGACCTCAGGTCTGAGTTAAAGGAAAAGCAAGGAAATGACTTTAACCTAAAGGCATTTCATGAAGAGTTGTTGTCTTTTGGATCAGCGCCTGTAAAGTATGTTCGTGATTTAATGTTGAACAAAACGCCTACCTAAAGGTTAGCAGCGCATGGTGCTTCAATCAATAGATCTTATACGAAAGCGGATCTCTGGAATTCGCAAGCGATGTGAGGATTCCGACAGTCTCGATGGAATCAATATCGGGCACTTCAGTTCGGTATTTGAGATACCTACCCAGCATTGGAGTAGCATCATTTCTGCCACAGGAAATATCTTGATGTCCGCACCATACATGGCAGGAATGGAGCAACATCCATACAAAGGCATGTGCTTTCACTACCTAATTGCATACAACGAACAAGGGCCAATTGGAGTGTTGTATTTCCAGGAATCCGACATTGAAATAACCGATGTAGATGATAAAGTGAATACCGAGGAGGTAAAGGTTGATTCAAAGTCCTTGTTCTCGAAGACCAAGGGTGTGATTATGAAGAACCTTGACTTTCTAAAAGCTAGAATGTTGGTCTGTGGAAATCTGTACATGTCTGGTAAGCCGGCTTTTCAATTTCTACCAGAGATAGATATCAAAACACAGGCGCAGGTTATCAAATTGGCTATGGATCGTGTTGTGGATGCTGATCGATCTGGAAAAAAGATTCGGGTAATCCTCGTTAAGGACATTACTCCAGAGATGGAGAAAGAAATGGCCGAGTTGGATTCGGATCTTACTCGATTTGAAGTCCAGCCTAACATGGTGGTGAACATCCTGCCGGAATGGAAAACCTTGGATGATGTGTTTGCCGAGTATGCTTCGAAGTATAGAGTGAGAGCTAAGAAAGCTCGTAAAATGCTTGGCGATATTAAGGTTAGAGAGATGACCGAGTCGGAAATCGAAAAACACGGTTCCCGAATAATGGACTTGTTTAAAGAGGTAGAAGACAAAGCTGATTTCAGTATGGTAAGTATTCATCCACGATATTTCTTGGATTTGAAAATCGCCATGGAGGAGAAGTTCAGTTTTTACGGGTTCTTCGAAGGAGATAAACTGGTGAGCTTTTACAGTTTGTTCCGTGCCGAAGATGAAAACCTAGCCAGTTTTGTCGGGATGGACTACACATATAATCGAGCACATTCCCTTTATCAGAACATGCTTTACCACTACATTGAAGGAGCAGTTAACGATGGTGTAAAACGATTAGACTTGGCCCGCACGGCAATGGAAATAAAAAGCACTGTAGGAGCTGAACCAGAGATGCATATGTTGATGGTGAAATCGACTAACTCCATTACCAACTCAATCCTTCGGCCTTTTATCAAGAACATCAACCAGGTTGAATGGACGCAACGCAGACCGTTCAAGTTTCAGAAGGATGTTGAAAAACTGGAAACTTCGGTTTAGGCAATTACAGACAGATAATCGGAAATTATTGGATGATTAGCCTGACTATTTCTGATTTTTCAAACTGCGCAGTGATATTTGATTTGAGAAAATAAACTCCCGGTTTTTGATCAGATAAATCAATGTTAGTTCTTCCAGTAGCGTTAAACTCCTGAATGACCGTTTGTCCAACAGCATTCGATACTTCAATTTTGTAAGTATCAGTAGTTGGAAAAACTATCCTAAAAATTCCAATTGACGGGTTCGGTGAAACAGTCAATTCAGACACCAGATTCAGATGGCCTTCACCGACCAGGGCTGATTCGGTATAATCATGGGTTTGGTTAATGGCAACATTATAGTGCGTTTCGGAAACTCCAGTGGGCCACGTGATTATTAAAGAGTCAATCACCGTAGCTTGCCCTAAGCCAAGCATCTGTGCTGTTCCATCCTGTGAGCCATAACTCGTCCCGCATCTCGTATATCGGGATGTATGAATCGATCCAGCAAAGACTTCAACCCAACTTCCAATTGCCATTGAATTACTAGCAGTACCTTCCAAAGTGACTTTAACCCAATTATTAGAGCCGCCATTGTTCTGCCATAGTTTTATCGTACTTGGACTGTCATTCATAACCGCTATATCCGGGTACCCATCATCGTTGATATCACCTGTAGCACATCCGAATGAATGATCATTAACCTGACCTATTTGAGTCAATGTATCTTCTACGAATGTTCCATCTCCCTGATTTATAAAAACAGAGTTGGCCACACCAAATTGGGCATTACAAGCAACAAATAAATCCAGATCTCCATCGTTGTTAAAATCGGCCCATGAGCAACCCCATCCTATCTCGAAAACTTTAATTCCAAGGTCTCCAGCAACCTCTGTAAAGGTTTCATCTCCATGATTTTGAGACAAAATATTGCCACCAAGTCCATTAGGAACAAATGGGTTATTAGTGACGTATAGGTCTTCATATCCATTTCCATCAAAATCTCCGGGGGCTATGCCCATTCCGTCAATATGCATTCCGGTAGATTGGGAATTACTAACATCGGTAAAGGTTCCATTACCATTGTTTTTAAAAAGTGAGTTATGAGTGTTCATCTTATCATTTGCCACATAAATATCCGGCCAACCATCGCGGTCAAAATCAGTAAACACCACTGCGAAACCTACGCCTTGCGAATCTGCGGTCAAAGAAATTTCAGCGACATCCGTAAAGGTCCCATCTCCATGGTTCATCAATAGTCTATTACGACTATTGTTGAATTCCTGCCTTCTATTGGTTGTATAGTGATCCAATTGTCCATCAACATTATAATCTGCCCAAGCTCCAGCATAGGAATAAATCGTATTGCCTAAAAATCCAGAAGTAGAGGTTACATCAGAAAAATTGAAGCCTCCGCTGTTTTGATAAAGTCTTGTACTTGACCCTATAATGTTGGTGCTTAGATCCAAGTCGCCATCATTATCGTAATCAACCCAAAGCAGGCATTTTTGATGATACCCAGAAAAGTCAATGGATGGGAACACAACTTGGTTGAAACCATCCATCGAGTTTTGAAAAAATTGAGGTGATTCGCTTGTTGCCCCACCGAAAGTTAGGTCGTCCAACCCATCTCCGTTGAAATCGTATAACGAAATACCCATACCATGACTTAATTCGCCAAACCCATAAGTTATTCCATTTTCCTCGGCAACGTTAGTGAAATCAACTCCTTGAGCCTTGCTAATGTTACAGAGGCTGATTAGAATAATTATATGTAGAAAACGAATATTTAGTAACATGCGATAGAGAAAAAATGGTGAAGTGAAGTTAGAAAGTATAGTGACATTAATTCATGATAGGCCCGAACCATATAGCTTTGGACTTGCAACAAAAAAGTGAACAAATAGTTAAGTCTCACGCAGCCATATTTCGGGTTTGTAAAAAATGATGATATTCATTAGGTGTCATATAGTTCAAAGCTGAGTGTCTTCGATGGATGTTGTACCAAGACTCAATGTATTCAAAGACAGACAGTTGCGACTGTTTGATGGTCTGATAACGATTCCATTTTGTCCATCCAGATTTCAATGACTTGAAAAAGCTTTCTGCCACAGCGTTGTCCCAGCAATTTCCTTTTCTACTCATACTCCGTTTTACTGTTGTGTATGCTTTCAAAAGGTTGGTAAACTCGGTACAGGCGTATTGAACGCCATGGTCTGAATGAACGATTAACTTGGATGTTATGGGTCTGTTGATTACTGCCATTTTCCAAGCGGCAACAGTAGTATCCTCGGCTCTCATTGTCGTACTCAATGCCCACCCGATGACCTTTCTGTCTCCCAGATCGATGATTGTAGTGAGGTAAAGCCAACCTTGCACCGTGGGTATATAAGTGATGTCGGACACCCATACCTTGCCCGTTTCACCTACCTTGTAGTTTCTGTCCAAAAGGTTGGGAGCAATGCCGAACCCATGCTTGGAATCGGTGGTGGACACTCGGTACTTTTTGGTGACCTTGCTTCGGATACCTGCCTTTCTGCCGGCCGGCAGGCAGGCAGAAAGGTAGGTAGGTTTCATCAAACGGGCAACGCGAGGTCTGGACGCTCTTCTGTTTTCAGAATTTAACTCAGCGGTGATCCGTGGGCTGCCGTAGGTCTGCTTAATTCGAGCATGGATCCTTTCGTATCTCATCGGTAAGTTCTCGGTTCTCAACCGTTCTATTGGACGGGCCGCTTTTCAACCACCGATAGTAGCCGCTTCTGCTTACCTGAAGCACTTTAGACATCCCTGCCAGCCGGCAGGCTGGTTCTCAATGGGAAATATATGGCTGTGTTCCTTCATGAATTGGAATATTTTCCATCGTTCTTGGAGAAGATGCCTACCGCCTTTTTTAAGATGTCGCGTTCCATGTGCATATCGGCCAATTCCTTGCGCAGCCTAGCATTCTAACTCTCCGGGGCG
>JBLFWJ010000157.1:0-7987 GCA_047611425.1 Bacteroidia bacterium
AAGAAATGGCTCAGCCAGCTTAAGCGAGTTAATCCGCGTAAGTTGGATGGCCTGTTTCACGAAGCGCATGACACTGCTTTTTCATGCATTGAATGTTTGGAATGTGCCAACTGTTGCAAGACAACTGGCCCCAGGTTTACGAAGAAGGATGTTGAACGAATTTCCAAACATCTGCGTATGAGGGGTATTGATTTTATCAATAAATACTTGAGAACAGATGAAGACAACGATTTGGTGCTTCAATCGGTGCCATGTTCTTTTCTAGGAAGTGATAATTATTGCTCCATCTACGATGTACGGCCCAAAGCTTGCCGAGAATACCCGCATACGGATAGAGTAAAACAAACTCAGTTACTGAAACTTCATCTTACCAACTTACCCATTTGCCCTGCGGTGGAACAAATTGCTGAAGAGGTTGGAAATAAGGTTTATACCAAGAATTAAAGTCCCAAGAGAACCTCCTCGTTATTCTTACCTCCAAATAGCATGGTAGATGGATTTTCGAGCATGTTCTTCACTTTGACTAAAAAGGAAACAGATTCTTTTCCATCGATCACTCTGTGGTCGTAACTCAAAGCGAGATACATCATTGGGCGCGCTACGATTTCTCCATTTTCCACTATAGCTCGTTCCACAATATTGTGCATTCCGAGGATGGCACTTTGAGGTGGGTTTAGAATTGGCGTACTCATCATCGACCCGAAAACACCACCATTTGTAATGGTGAATGTTCCACCTGTCATTTCATCTATGCTGATTTTTCCGTCTCGAGCTTTAACGGCCAAACCTTTGATTCCGGCTTCTATTTCTGCCAAACTTAATTGTTCTGCATTTCGCAAAACAGGAACCATCAATCCTTTTGGAGAACTAACCGCTATACCAATATCACAGTAATCGTGGAAGATCATTTCCTTTCCATCGATCATGGCGTTGACGGCTGGGTAATGATAAAGCGCTTCGGTTACGGCCTTTGTGAAAAAGCTCATAAACCCAAGATTCACTCCGTGCGTTTCGCCAAACGTCTTCTTGTATTTATTGCGAAGATCCATGATTGGCTTCATGTTTACTTCGTTAAACGTAGTAAGCATGGCCGTTTCGCTCTTTACAGCTACAAGACGTTCAGCCACTTTTCTGCGAAGCATGCTCATCTTTTCTCTTCGCTGCTCTCTACCTCCGGCCCAACTCTGACCCGCATCGCCAATGGCGAATCCTGAAGACATTGCCTCCAGAACATCTTTCTTCGTTACTCTACCTCCAGTACCGGATCCTGTTACCTGAGAAGGTGATATACCGTTCTCAGACATCATCTTTTTGGCAACTGGTGTGATTGGACCAGAAGCAGCTAAAGGAGCTGACGCCACTGCTTTTGGTGATTCCTTCACAACCTCGGCAACAGGAGCTGCTACAACTTCGGCTTTCTTCGCTGGAGCCTCCTTTGGTGGCTTTGCATCCGTGTCAATTGTGCAGATAACACCACCAACTTGCACAGCATCACCTTCTTCAACTTTCCAAGTTATGGTGCCCGCCTTCTCAGCAGGAATGGTCAACGTAGCCTTGTCCGAATCCACTTCACACATTTCCTCGTCAAGGAAAACGTAATCGCCATCCTGTTTTAGGAACGAGGCTATTTCCACTTCCGTTATCGACTCTCCTGGACTTGGTACTGTAATCTCAACTATTGGCATCGTTTCTCGTTTTCGATAGGATGTTCAGTTATTGTTTTTCAAATGTCGGCAAAAGCCTTATCAACCAGTAATTTTTGCTCGGCTCGATGTCTTTGACCCGATCCTGTTGCGGGCGCACCAGAAGTTGGACGGCCAATAACTTCAAAATCAAACTGGCGAAGTTTACGCAACAAGTGCGACCAAGCACCCATATTCAATGGTTCTTCTTGAAGCCAAATCCATTCTGCTTTACCGTATTTGTCTTGAAGTTTATCTAATTGCTTTCGAGGCAGCGGATCCAATTGCTCCAATCTTACTAGGGCGACAGATTCGTTTTTAAGCTCCTCCTTTCTTTCTAAAAGATCGTAATAGACCTTTCCAGAACACATCACAACACGCTTTACCTTTTTAGGTTTAGCAGTTGCATCATCAATTACTTCCTGAAACCTTCCTTCGCTTAACTCAGATACAGACGAGGTACATCGTGGATGTCGCAATAAACTCTTTGGCGTGAATACAACCAGCGGCTTTCTGAACTCACGCTTCATCTGTCTTCTCAAAACATGGAAGAAGTTTGCAGGTGTAGAACAGTTCACCATTTGCATATTATCATCAGCACAAAGGAGAAGGAACCGTTCCATTCTTGCTGAACTATGCTCTGCTCCCATCCCCTCGTATCCGTGCGGTAAAAGCATTACCAAACCATTCATTCCTTTCCACTTTTCTTCTGCAGAAGAAATAAATTGGTCGATGATAATTTGAGCTCCATTGTTGAAATCTCCAAACTGTGCCTCCCAAATTGTAAGGGCATTTGGACAGCCAAAAGCATAGCCATAATCAAAGCCTAAAACGGCATATTCTGACAAGAACGAATTGTAGATCTGAAGATCCGCATGTTCATTTGCCATGTTGTTTAGTGGGATGTATTCGTTCCCACTATCCTCAACTTTAAGCACTGCATGTCGATGTGAGAACGTTCCTCTTTCTACATCTTGACCGCTTATTCGAACTGGATGTCCGTCTGCCATGACCGAACCGTAAGCCAGCAATTCTGCCATTCCCCAGTCGAGCTTGTCGGTTTCAAAAACCATAGCTTTTCGATCATTTAAGATCTTCTTCATTTTCCTGAATAGCTTTAATCCTTCAGGAACGCTGGTTAATGCCGTGGCAATATTTTCTAGACTCTTTCTTGCGACACCGGTCTCTGGTGAACTCTCAAAATCTTTTTTCTCGGCATAACGATATCCTTCCCAAGTATCTTCTAGAAACTGGGTAACCGTTGCCTTTTTAATCTGCTTAGCTTCCACCAAGCGCTCTTGCAACATCTGGCCGAATTCCTGCTCCATTTGCTTCGCAAGATCTTGCTCTACAACACCCGTAGACATCAGTTTGTCTGAATAGATTTGAAGCGGGTTCTGATGGTTGGCGATTAGATCGTACAAGTTTGGTTGAGTAAACCGTGGCTCATCACCTTCATTGTGGCCATACTTTCGGTAGCACAATAGGTCGATGAATACATCGCCTTTAAATGTTTGCCTGAATTGCATGGCCATTTTCATGGTTCGAGCAACAGCCTCTACATCATCTCCGTTTACATGAAACACAGGTGATAAGGTCACTTTGGCTACATCGGTGCAATAAATACTGGATCGGCCATCAATGTAATTCGTGGTAAATCCAACCTGATTATTGATTACGATGTGAATTGTACCACCCGTTTTGTAGCCATCCAACTTGGCCATTTGCACAATCTCGTAGACCACTCCTTGGCCAGAAATTGCAGCATCGCCATGTATTAGAATCGGACACAATTTTGAATTGTCTCCATCGAACTTCCGATCAATTTTAGCTCTAGAGATTCCTTCTACAACAGGATCAACGGCCTCAAGGTGAGAAGGGTTTGGACACAGATTCATCTTAACCTCTTTGCCCGAATCACAAGTGATGTACGATGTATAACCGAGGTGATATTTTACATCTCCTTCAACGTCATCATCCTCGTAATCCTTGCCTTCAAACTCGGAGAAAATTTCTTTGTAGGTCTTGTGCATGGTATTGGCCAACACATTCAGCCTACCACGATGGGCCATTCCGATAACGAACTCTTCAATACCAAGGGATGAACCTTCTTCAACCACAACGTCAAGTGCTGGAATTAATGATTCAGCTCCTTCTAGCGAAAACCGCTTTTGGCCGGTGAATTTTTTGCCCAGGAATTGTTCAAAAACAACTGCTTGGTTCAATTTATTTAGGATTGTCTTTTTCTGATCAATCGAAAATTCAGGTTGATTCTGATTCGCTTCAATCAGCTTTTGCATCCACTCAACCACCTCTGGTCTTCGGATGTACATGTACTCACAACCAATACTTTGGCAATATGTCGCCTCTAGGGTAGCGATGATTTCTCTTAGTGTTGCCGGCCCCATTCCAAGCATCTGACCAGCTCGAAAAGTCGTTTCCAAATCCTCCTTAGCAAGACCAAAATTTTCGATATCAAGCGTTGGAGAGTACTTTCTTCTCTCTCTTACTGGATTTGTGTGCGTAAACAGGTGACCATTTTTTCGGTACCCGTTGATCAGCTCGATCACGTCAAATTCCTTTTTAACGTTTGCTGGAATGCCAAATTCAGCTCCATCGTCTTCGTACAATTCTTGTGCGAAATCGAAGCCAGCAAAGAATTGCTGCCAATCTTCACTTACCGAAAGAGGTTCTTTTTTATAGGTCTGATATAGATGTTCAACCGTTGAAACATCCATGTTGGACAAGTAGGAATATGCGTCCATTGATCCGAGCCGAGTTTGTGGTTCGGCAAATTTAAGATTCTGTCAGGCGGTATGTAGGTTTCCTAAGCGTTTTTCAACACGAAAAGCAGGATAAGTGCTGAAGTTGACATTCATATTCCTGCCATCCACGTTAGGGTGGCCAAATAAGCCGCATAACCAACAAACAATAACGCACCTTGCCAGCGCTGTAATTGGTGTCGTTTTCCGATGAAAAGGAGGGCGAATAGTACCACGCTCACTATAACATTTACCATCACGCTGTAGTTGTCTTCTGCATTAAAACTTATTGGACTGATTGTGGCTGAAAGCCCTAATACCCAGAAGACATTGAAGATGTTCGATCCAATAACATTACCGATGGCGATATCCGTGTTGCCTTTTCTCACAGCCATAACTCCGGTGGCCAACTCGGGAAGTGACGTGCCAATGGCAACAATGGTAAAGCCGATGAATGATTCTGAAAGGCCAGCTTCTTGAGCAATTGCAACAGCGCCATTTACAATCCATTGTCCGCCAACAACCAACGCGATTAATCCGAGCACGAAAAGCATAATGGACTTTCCCATACTATAATGGACGACCTCCATTTCTTCATCATTGCCCTTTTTGGATAGTTTGAACGTGTAAAAGATGAACATGACGAAACCTGCCATGAGCACAAGACCATCTGCTCGACTGACCGTATCTTCTTCACCACTTCCGAGCAATATATCGTTGACCATATATCCAAGAAGCAAGGCCGTAATAAGGCTGAATGGAATCTCCCGCCAAACGGTATTACTTTTCACCCCAAGGGTTTTAATCATGGCCGTAATACCCAGAATTAGTAGAACGTTGGCAATGTTGCTTCCCACCACATTACCGATTACAAGGCCGTTATTTCCTTTAAAACTTGCAATGACATTTACCGCCAGTTCAGGGGCTGAAGTTCCGAAGGCGACTACGGTTAGTCCGATAACCAGGCTGCTTACATTGTAGCGTTGGGCAATGCTCACTGATCCATCAATGAGGATATCAGCACCCTTAATCAGAAGGACAAACCCTATTACAAACAGCAGATACACCAACATTTTGCAAAGATAGGTTTAGCTCAAGAGTTGGTTGTCTTGGGTCGCTTTCTTTTCCAGCGTTTATGCGTCCAAAGCCAATTTTCTGGCTGGCGAGAAATGCTTTCTTCTAAAAACCTGGCGTAAGCTTCGGTAATCTCGTTTTCGGTTGTCTGTTTTGGAAATTCGAAGGCCAACTTGCTTACACTTTTGTAATGTCCTCGCTTTACGCGGGTCATTTCATCAAAAACCACGGCAGAATTTGTGCGTTTTGCCAATATCTCTAGTCCTCGATGAAACGGCACTTCCCGGCCAAAAAATTCCGTCCAGTAAACGCGCTTCATATCTGACGGATTTTGGTCCGCTAGAAACACAGTCATACTGGGCGCATTCGGCAACTTCATTAAACGACCAAGGTCATTTGCAGGAATCATTTCGGTGCCAAACCTTGTTCGATACTCATTGACCAATCGCTCCATGGCCTTATTGCTCACCATCATATAGATGATGCGAATATGAAAAGAGGTGTGTTGATTCAGAATCCAGTTTCCCCATTCCCAGTTAAACTGGTGTGCCGTAGCTTGTAGAACATGCCGCCCATCTTTAAACAACTTTTCATATACAGAATTGTCAACCTCAAATCGCTCACTTATCTCAGTGGGATCACAAGTAATCAACTTCAATGTTTCAAGAATCTGGTCGCAGAAGTTGTGGTAAAACTGAATGCTTAGTTCGTTAATCTCTTCTGCGCTTTTGTCGGGAAATGCCAAGCTTAGGTTTCTCCACACCACCTTTCTGCGATAATACAGCATGTGGTAAATCACGAAAAATAGAAAATCCGAAACGAGATATAAGACCCACCAGGGAAGGCGGGAAATAATGGTTAAGAAAAATTTCAAAAATCCGTACACGGTGCAAAGATGGTAGATTGTCGCCTATCAACAGAGAGGTTAAACCTTTAGACCAATAACCATCATGTCATCAACCTGAGGAAGGTCTCCTTGCCATTCGGAAAACTCATCTTCTAACTTTGTTTTATGATCATCAAAATCAAATGATTGCAACCTTTGGATTAGCTGGAGAAAACGTCTTTTCATATATTTTTTGCCGGCTGGACCGCCAAATTGGTCGAAGTAACCATCGGTAGTCAGATATAATTTGTCTCCTCGTTGCAACTGAGCTGACTGGGTGTCAAACGTTCTTATTTCACCCTTATGCAACGGGCCTCCAACACTAGCACGCGTACCATTAAAGGTTTCTACGTTTGCAGCATTTACTTTGAATAAAATATTAAGCGCACCGGCATATTGCATTTTAAGGGTGGTGTTTTCAATAATGCAAAGCCCCATGTCCATGCCGTCTTTAACAGAGCCTTCTGCACTATCTTGATCTAGATTTTTCCTAACCAAAGCGTCCAGTTTCGTAATGATTAACCCGGGATCATTTCCGTGATTCATGGCCGCTGCTTGATCGAGCAACATAAAGCCAACCATAGACATTAAAGCCCCGGGAACACTGTGGCCTGTGCAATCTACAGCTGCTATCATGGTATGGGTTCCATTATCATGAAACCAGTGAAAATCTCCACTAACAACATTTTTCGGCTTTGCAAAAATGAATGCCTTGTCAAACCTTTTTAACAAGGCCGTTTTATTTGGGAGTATCGCTTTTTGGATTCGTTTAGCATAGGTCAAGCTGTCCAGCAAATCCGTATTATTCGCCACCAATTGTGAACTCACTTCTTGCCTTGTTTTCATTTCGTCCAACAATTTTAAGTTGGCTGTTTCAAGCAGTTGTGTGCGCTCCTTTACCTTCTCTTCTAATTCCTTAAGGTCGTGCTCTTGCTTAAATTCCTGCTCTTTGACATGGGTGGTGTCCATAACAATACTCACAATTCTGCTCACCTCCCCACTCGCATCAAGAATTGGGGTGAAGTTCACCGAAATCCACACCCTAGTTCCATCAGGACGGTAAATTTGATTCTCACTTTGAAACGCCTTTTTCCGTTTCACACTTTCATAGGTAAGCTTGATTAAGGTTTCATCGGTTTCTGGGCCAGATAAAAAGCTCCATGGTTCTTTGCCAATAACGTTTTCTCCTTGGTGACCGGTAATCTCATAAAATGCATTGTTCATCCATTCTATCTTCCCTTCTTTATCCTGAATCAAAACTCCATTAACAGTTTCCGAAGCCACTTGAGATAGCATTCTAATTTGCTGTTCATTCGAAACTCTTTGGGTGATGTCTTCTGCAATTCCAGCTATCCGAACCACCTTGCCTTCTGTGTTCATGATTGGAAATGCCCGGTCGTGCACCCATCTAATTTCTCCATTGTCCAGTACAATTCGATAATCCACATCGTACGTTCCGTCCTGAGCAGATTTTGCATACTCTTCAACAATGCGTTCCCGCTCTTCTGGATGAATTCTTTTCGACCACGTTATCGAGTCTTCATACAGCTCTTCAACCGAGGCTCCGTACAGCTCTTCGTATG
>JBLFWJ010000158.1:0-7891 GCA_047611425.1 Bacteroidia bacterium
TTACCAAATTGCCAAAACAAAACGTGACTGTTTAAGGAGTTGTCTTCAAACCGAACCACGGGGTTAATCGGGTCTGGCTGCTGTGGTGTAAAAGAGAAATCGGCCACAGGATTCTGATACCCATGTATAGACGTAGAATGAATCGTATCATCTTCACATCCACTTACCGTCCTAACCAGAAGACCGATTTCATAATCGCCCGACTGATCATAGGTGTGAGACGGGTCTTGGGCAGCAGCTTCGATTCCAGTACCAAAATTCCAGTACCAATAATTAATTGGATCACTGGGAAGATTCGTTATCGATTCGTCATCAAACTGTACCGAACTTGGGACGCAAAATGCTGTGTCGGAAATATCAAAAGCAGCCAATGGGTCCGAGACTCGAACATTCATTGTATCTCTAAAAACGCAAAGCGTATTTGAGACTTGGATCCAATATGTGCCCGTTGAATCAAATTGATTTGTAGGATCTGATGTACCGTCACTCCACAAATAAGCTTGAGCATTTGGATGGGTAACATCAAATGAAACCGACTCTCCAATGCACAAAAGCGTGTCTTGAAACTCAATGTCAACCATCCTTGGAATAAGAAGAACATTGATTGAATCAGAAGAAGTACAGTTAGCCGAACTCGCTTCCACCCAATGTTGACCGCCTGTCTGAATGGTAGTTGATGGATCGGTACTTCCATTGCTCCATGTATACGAGGTTGCGCCAATAGCAGTGGCATTGATCGTTAGTGTTTCTCCCTCACAGATCAAACCATTGGGTGGAATATTCACCTGAAACGATTCAACACTTACATTGATGGTATCTCGTCCAATGCAACCATTAAAATCCGCAATAACCCAATACTCACCAGCCGCGGAGACATTTATCGTCTGACTTGTTTGAATCGTAGACCAGAAGTATCCGGCTCCACCGGTACCAGCATCTAATAGGATAGACTGTCCTTGGCAAATTACCGTGTCATTACCAAGATCAATTGGAGCGACTGCCCCATGAATAATATTCATTGTATCGGAACCGACACACCCGCCTACGGTTACTTGAACCCAATGTTGACCCTCAGTACCGGCTTGGATAGTCTGGGTAGTTTCGGTGGTTGACCAGAGGTACGTGGCACCAGGAATGCCAGTATCCAACGTTATTAGCGCACCCACACAAATGGTTGTATCCGGTCCGAGGTCCACCACCGGTGGTGGTACAACTTGAACTATAATTGTATCGGAGCCACCTGACCCTGCCGAGGCAACATACGATGTGGTAACAACCGGAGAAACGAGTAAAGTGTCGGCATTAGTAAGCACAATTGGACTTCCTAATTCCGTCCAGATTAAATCACTGCAGCTAATCGCAGATGTGACAAGAGTAGCTTGATTTCCAGGGCAAATGATTGTATCCCCGGTAATCTGAAGTCCAGAACCGCTCTCCACGATAAAAGGGTCGTCTACCAGATAAAAAGCGGCACTGGCAACAAGCGCACATCCAGATGTGGAACCTCCTGTATCAAAAATATTCAGATCAGCGTTGTCTCGGAAAACACCTATAGCCAAATGATCTTCCCCTCCAACTGCAGTGTAGGTTCCCGAAATCAACGTCCACACGGTAACGTCATCGATATAACCGGATTCCAATGTCGGGGTCAAAAGAATGGGCTGATTTACAGCTTGGTTATGGGCCCCAACTTGAATATTCATTCCTATCAGGTCGATGAAATATCTATTTAGTTCAGCCGGACGGACGTAAAATCCGATATCGTACGTCACGCCTGCAACCAGCGGTGTTACTAATTCTACTTCGGCATATTCTCGGCAATTTGGGCAAGCCGTATAATATCCCATTATACCAACGTAACCGTCACCCGAAAAGGCCGGAGTGTTTCCGGTAAAATTATCTGGAACACTAACGTTCCCGCACCCTGTACCAACACTTCCATTGCATGCATGAAAAAGGTCTGTACTGGTTATGGATCCGGTAGGGTTTTGCCAAGGGGCTGCATTACTTATCCCACTTTGTGCGGCAGGACACGGAGCAACTGTTTCAAAACAGGGGTTCGGAATCAGGTTCTGTCCTTGGCCGCTAAAGGCAAAAAACATCATTACTGAAATAGTAATGAGACAATTAATAATGGCGGTTAAAGGATTGATTTTGCAAATGTACTGTATCAAAATATTGTGCAAGAAATCCTTGCGTACAACCTTTAGTCATGGCTCAATATTTAAATCACAGACCATTATTTAGAGTGACTTTTGGTGCTCGTTAAAGCAGCTAACTTTACGGTCCAATCCAGCGTCATGAAGAACATTTACTCCCTCCTTCTATTATCTCTAATCGCATTTTATTCGGCAAATGCTCAAACAAATAAGGTACTTCTAATCGGGATTGATGGATGTAGACCAGATGCTTTGCAAGCGGCAAACACGCCAAATTTGGATGCGTTGATGGCCAATGGATCTTACACATTTGATGCAATGAATGACGGCATCACTATTAGTGGCCCTGGCTGGGGTTCCTTGCTTACGGGTGTTTGGCCGACTAAACATGGCATTACCGACAATGCCTTCTTGGGATATGATATTCTCACTTATCCTCATCTATTCAGACGGATTGAAGAATATGACCCAAGCTTGAATACGGTCTCTGTATGCCAATGGAGTCCAATCAACATTTTCATCGCTTCAACGGCCGCTGATGTGATTGTTAATGTTGCTGATCATTCAACTTACGTTGAGGACGAGGCTGTGAATCAACTTTCTACTGGTGACCCAGATGCACTGTTCCTCCACTTTGATGACGTGGATCATGCTGGACATGGATCAGGTTTTACACCAGACAATCCTAATTACATAACGGCCATCGAAACCGTTGACAATTCAATTGGAGGCGTTTTAACAGCACTTTACAATCGTCCGAATTATGCGAATGAGAATTGGGCGATCATCGTATCAACAGATCATGGTGGGATTGGTACGAGCCATGGTGGGACAACTTTCCAAGAACGAAACATATTTATGATCGTTAGTGGAGACAGCATCCCAAACCAGCAAATTTTTGCGGATAGTGCATTGGTTACTCTTCCTCCAGTAGCGAATTGTTTTGGAGATTCGGTTCAACTTTATTTCGATGGATCGGACGCTGTCAATACTGCGGTCAACTCAGCGTTTGACTTTGGTGCCAATCAAGACTTTACGGTAGAATGTCGAGTTAGAACTTCCTTCAGTGGAGATGTGGCAATTGTTACTGACAAAGACTGGGACTCTGGAAATAACGAAGGATGGGTATTCTCATTCAACGTTGGGGGCGGCCCTTGGAAAGTGAACGTTGGGGACGGGTCTGATCGGGTAGATCTTGAAGGTGGAATAATTGACGACAACGAATGGCACACGCTTTCAGCAACCTTTGATAGAGACGGTGACCTTACGATCTACGAAGATGGAACTGAAGTAGCTTCTGGTTCCCTTGGTGCCATTGGCGACATCAACACATCTTACCCTATTTCCTTTGGAGCCGATGGGGATGGTGGTTACGGGTACACCGGTCATATTGCAGAAGTGCGTGTATTCAATGGGCTGGTATCTGGCTCTGATATCAATGCTTGGAAATGCACCGCTTTGACAAATGCTCATTCTAATTACGCTGATCTAATCGGATACTGGCGGTCTGTCGATGGTGGTAGTTCAACCTCAATTTTCGATTCAAGCCCTACTCAGGCAAATGGAACCATTGATGGTGCTTCTTGGGAGAATGCCGCGGACACCATTTTTGAATCGCAATTCGACTATTCAAACACACCAAAGCAAGTTGACTATATGGTAAGTGCTTTGGAACACTTGTGCATTCCTATCAACCCAGCTTGGAATTTAGATGGAAATGTATTCGGTACAAGTTGCAGTCAGACAGTTGGAATTGAGTCTACTGAAAGTGATAATAAATTCTCTATTCGAACAAATGAGTTGCTTGAAACAATTGAAATTAATTCTGAAGAATCAGCCGTCTTTAACTTGATTGATCAACAAGGAAGAACTATTAAATCTGAGATTATCCAAAGCGCGCATACCGCTTCTTTCTCAACAGCTAACTTGAGCACAGGGGTTTACTTTGGCCAGCTTGTTTTTAATGATGGGTCAACTTCTGGAACAAAACTGTTCTTGCGTTAATCCTTGGCTTTGGCTCTTTTCTTTTTGATCTTCTTAAAAACGTCTCCCAATTTCACTTTGAACTTGACCTGATAATAGGGTGAGGTAAATTGATCTTTCATGTTCTTGTTTTCCAAGAGCACTATCCGATATCCAAGACCTACTCCAAAGCCAAACCACTTTGCAAACATGTAGTTTGTGTTCAGACCAAAGAGCGTAAGTAGATTCATCCCCTTACCAATTTGCTTTTGTTGATCATTCCGGTAGAACGAATTGCCAAAGCCAATTTCTACTGGGGCCGAGAACTCCCATCCTCCCTCCGTATAGAACTCATATTCTGCATATACCGACCAATACCTAAAGCGAGGCTGAGCTTTTTGGGTGGTCGAGACGTAATCGTCAGCATCGAACAAATGAGAGAAGTATCGACTTTGCAACCAACTGTATCCGAAGCCAAACTTCATTTTCCGATCAAGATCGAAACCTGCTTTCACACCCCAGAAGAAGACATACTCGGTATTTGAAAATGAATTTCTACTCTCAAATTTCAAATCAAGTTTAACCCGTTTCTTGATTTTTTGGACCTTTCCTTCCTGCGCCTGTAGATTACTAGATACTACGAGCAAGAAAGTCAGAAGTATAATCCGATGAAGCTTCATTTTAGGTCAAAAAAAATGTCCTTACGAAGAAGGACATTTTCAATTTATTCAAAGTTAGATCAATGATCCTCTTCACCTTCGGCAAGCGGAACATCTTGTAGTACGAAGTCTTCTTCTTGTCCAGGTTTAGAATAATCATACGCCCATCGATGTACAGTAGGAATTGCTCCTGGCCAGTTTCCGTGACCTGGATTAACAGGTGTGGTCCATTCAAGGGTATTTGCTTTCCATGGATTCATGTCAACAATTGAACCTCTATAGATACTGTAGAAGAAATTGAAAGCAAAGACACACTGGGCAATACCGCCTAAGAATGCAAATACACTCATCAATTCATTTACCTCTACAAACTGATCAAATAATGGGAATTCAGTGTTGTTGTAATACCGTCTTGGCACACCACTTAGACCCATAAAGTGCATTGGGAAGAATACCCCATACATACTTACTATGGTCATCCAGAAGTGAGCATAACCCAACTGTTTGTTCATCCTACGACCATACATTTTCGGGAACCAATGATAAACACCAGCAAACATTCCGAAGATTGCCGAAGCACCCATCACAATATGGAAGTGACCTACAACGAAATACGTATCGTGAATATTGATGTCCAATGCTGAGTCACCAAGGATAATTCCGGTCAATCCTCCAGTAATGAAAGTTGAAACAAGTCCCATGGCAAACAACATTGCAGGGGTAAACCGAATGTTTCCTTTCCATAAAGTTGTTAGGTAGTTGAACACTTTTACCGCAGACGGAATTGCTACCAAAAGCGTTGTGAACGTAAATACAGACCCAAGGAATGGGTTCATACCTGTGATGAACATATGGTGTCCCCAAACAATAAACGACAGGAATGCAATTGCCATCATGGATCCAACCATGGCCTTGTAACCGAAAATTGGTTTACGCGAGTTAATCGCAACAACCTCAGATGTAATACCCAATGCAGGCAGTAGAATAATGTAAACCTCAGGGTGCCCTAGGAACCAGAATAAGTGCTCGAAAAGAATCGGGCTACCACCGGAGAACTCCAGCGCTTCACCTCCAATGAAAATATCGGAGAGATAGAAACTCGTACCGAAACTTCGGTCGAATATCAGGAGCAAAGCACAAGAAAGAAGAACTGGGAAAGAAAGCACACCGAGAATAGCTGTGATCAAAAGGGCCCAAATTGACAAAGGCAATCTTGTCATTGACATTCCCTTTGTTCTCAAATTCACGATTGTTACGATGTAGTTCAATCCGCCAAGCAAAGACGAAACGATGAACAACGACATACTCACGAGCCAAAGCGTCATACCAATTCCAGACCCTGGAATGGCCTGAGGCAAAGCACTTAATGGTGGGTAGATTGTCCATCCGGCAGAAGCAGGACCAGTCTCAACAAACAATGAGATGGTCATGATTAATGATGATGCAAAGAAGAACCAGTAAGACAACATGTTTAGGAAACCTGAGGCCATATCACGTGCTCCAATCTGCAATGGAATAAGCAAGTTCGCAAACGTTCCGCTCAATCCTCCTGTCAGTACCATAAAAACCAGAATCGTTCCGTGAATAGTGACAAGGGCTAGGTACATGTTCGGGTCAAGTACTCCACCTGGAGCCCAATCGCCAAGAATTGTTTCGAGAAACGGGAATGATTCTCCTGGCCAACCAAGTTGTAACCTGAAAATCATTGATAAACCCATACCAATGAATCCCATGATGATCGCAGTAATAAGAAACTGCTTGGAGATCATCTTGTGATCCATACTGAAGACGTACTTGCTTATGAAAGTCTCTTCGTGATGATCGTGAGAATGGTCAGACATATCTATGCTAATTCTTAGGTACTAAATAAGTTGATCTTAGTGTTCGCCACCTTCTTCGGTGTGCTCCTCTTCCCCATGCTCTTCATGAGCAACTTCCTCTTCAGCTGGTTCAGCTACTATTGCTTCAGCTACTTCAACAGCCTCTTCCTCTTTTGGAGCTAATTGCTCGGCCATTGTCTTCTTACCAGCATACCATGCTTCGTAATCTTCTTGCGTATCAACTACGATGTTCATCTGCATGTTGTAGTGGGCAGATCCGCAAATCTTGTTACACAATAGGATGTATTGGAATTCGTCATTATCAAGCTCAGCTTGCATGTCAGCTGTTGTCTTGTTTGGAATGAAATGCATATTGGTTGTCATACCTGGTACACAATTCATTTGTGCTCTAAAGTGTGGCATGTATGCACTATGAATTACATCTCGAGAACGAAGCACAAAATTCACAGGCTTTCCAATAGGTATGTGAATTTCTCCTTTAACCATTTTGTCATCCTGAGCCGCATCATCTTTCATATCTACACCAGGGATATTTGCTCCTTTAATCAATCTATAACCTGAACGGCCCAACTTGTTATCCTCACCGCTATATCGCGCTGTCCAATCAAATTGCTTGGCGTATAACTCGATTGATAAAGCTTCTTCTGGAGCTGGCGCTGTAATCTTGTTCCAAGTAGAAATACCGTAGATAATCAATGTGGTTAAGACAACCGTAGGAACACTTGTCCAAATCATTTCAAGCTTTGTACTGTGGGCGAAAAAGGTTGCTTTCCTATCCTTTCTACCGTAATACTTCACTCCGAAGTATGCTAGCAATACGTGTGTCAACACGAACATTGGCAGAATAATCGCAAAACTGACATTCAACAAAAAGTCTGTCTTTAAACCATGCTCCGATGCAGAAACTGGAAGCATATTTCCGCTCCATTTTGCAATCTGATAGAACACATAAATTATGAAGAACGCGGAAGCAAAAGCAACAGCTCTGGACTGAAACTTATTGTCGCTTTCAGTTACATCGTTAAGGTCCTCCTCTTTTAGCTGGGCTGTGAGTTCAAATATTCTCATGATTCGGGCAACGCCCAAAACCACAAGGATCACAACTAATATTATCAAAAAATCGATCATTTCTAAGATGGTCTTTAAGAGATCGCAAAAATTACATTACGTGATGATGCTCGGATTCTTCCAAGAATGGGTGATTCTTCGGAACCAAAGCAGCTTTTGACAGTGCATTCAATACTACAAACATGAAGGCTCCAACAAATCC
>JBLFWJ010000159.1:0-7667 GCA_047611425.1 Bacteroidia bacterium
GTCCTTGTCCACTCTATTTCCTGCAAACGCGAAATACGCTCGGTAGATTAACGCGAACGCGTCAAGTAGAAATAATCTTTTGTCTTCTTTAGTTTCTTCCATTTATAGAACACAGATTTGGCTGATTGAACAGATAAACCTGATTTTATTTAAGTCTGTTTTCGAATACTTTTCGTTTATGTTCAGGCTTCTTTCCGAAGTTCAACAAGAGCCCTACTTCAACGTCTGTAGCTCGCAGGTAATTAAGTAATTGAGCCTCATGCTCATCGGCAATTGTGGAGCAGGCTTTCAATTCAACAATTACTTGGTTTTCAACCAAGAGATCAGCAAAGTAATTCCCGACTTCAACCTCCTCATAGAACACTTTAATCGGCACTTGTGCTTTGCTCGATAATGCAAGTCGTTCAAGTTCAATCAGCATCGCATTCTCGTAAACCTTTTCCAAAAATCCATAGCCTAACTCATTGTAAACATTATAGAATGCTTTGATAATTTGACCCGTAAGCTCAGAATGAAGATATTCAGTTTTAGTATCTGTCATTTTGAAATCATGACCATCATTTGAATCAGTCAAATCTGTGTTCTATAATCCAGCTCCGGCCTTAATTTCTTCAACAACACTTGGGTCAAGGAGGGTGGAGGTGTCCCCAAGATTCGCCACATCACCTTCAGCCACTTTCCTCAATATTCTCCTCATAATCTTGCCTGACCTAGTCTTCGGTAATCCAGAAACGACTTGGACTTTATCTGGTTTTGCAATTGGCCCAATAATCTCGATTACCGTAGCATTGATTTCCTTCATGAAGGCATCCATGTCAGATGGCGTTTCATGGCAAATCGCGTAAGCGTAGATGCCTTGACCTTTGATGTCATGAGGATATCCGACAACTGCAGTCTCTACAACATTCGGGTGTTCGTCAATGGCGGCTTCAATTTCAGCGGTACCAAAACGATGACCGCTAACGTTTATCACGTCATCAACCCGACCGGTAATTCTGTAGTATCCGTCAGCATCTCTTCTGCAGCCGTCACCTGTAAAGTACTTGCCCGGATAAGTTGAGAAATAGACCTGCTTGCAGCGGTCGTGATCACCGTAGGTAGTGCGAAGCATGCTCGGCCAAGGGAACTTCATGCAGAGGTTTCCTTGCACATCGTTGCCCTCAATTTCATTTCCATCGGCATCAACCAAACAAGGCTGAACCCCAGGAAGAGGCAGGGTGGCGTAGCTTGGTTTTAGCGGAGTTATTCCAGCCAAAGGAGAAATCAGAATTCCGCCTGTTTCGGTTTGCCACCAAGTATCTACAATCGGACACTTGCCCTTTCCAATGTGATCATTGTACCAATGCCAAGCCTCTTCATTAATCGGCTCACCTACTGATCCAAGAACTCGAAGCGAGTCCAATTTGTATGGATTTACGAAGTCCAAACCTTTAGCTTCCAAAGCACGAATTGCTGTCGGGGCTGTATAGAAAAGGTTGATTTGGTGCTTGTCACAAATCTCCCAGAATCGCCCAGCATCTGGCCACGTTGGAACGCCTTCAAACATTACGGTTGTTGCGCCTGCCAAAAGTGGCCCGTAAACGATGTAAGTGTGGCCAGTTATCCAGCCAATATCTGCTGTACACCAATAGACATCTCCTTCCTGATATTGAAAAACGTTTCTGAAACTGTACTCGGCATAAACCATGTAACCGCCACAAGAGTGAACTACGCCTTTAGGCTTTCCAGTTGAACCTGAAGTGTAAAGCACGAACAGTTTGTCTTCGCTGTCCATTACTTCGGCATCGCAATCGTTGTCAACTTGGTCGAGCTCCTCATGTAGCCAAACATCTCGGCCTTCTTTCATGGTTACTTCGGTACCCGTTCTTTTTAGAACGATGCATTTTGCAATGCTTGGACAAGTCTCCAAAGCCTTGTCAACGATGCTTTTTAACTCGATGGTTTTTGCTCCTCTATAACCTCCATCAGCAGTAACAACAATATTGCAGCTGGCATCATTGATTCGGTCGTCCAATGATCTTGCAGAGAACCCTGCAAACACAACCGAGTGGATTGCACCGATCCTAGCACACGCCAAAGTGGCTACAGCAAGCTCGGGAGTCATCGGCATGTAAAGGCAAATACGATCACCTTTCTTGGCCCCATTTCTTTTGAGGACGTTGGCAAATTTGCAAACGCGTTCATGCAATTCATTGTAGGTTATTTCTACAGCATCCTCCTTCGGATCATTCGGCTCCCAAAGGATAGCAACCTTGTCGCCTTGAGTCTCCAAATGACGATCCAAACAGTTTTCGGTGATGTTCAGTTTTCCACCCATAAACCACTTGACAGAAGGAGTATCAAATTCCCACTCTAGGGTTTTATCCCATTTCTTATGCCAGTGGAAGGTTTCAGCCTTTTCGTTCCAGAAACCATCGGGATCTGCAACGCTTTTAGCATACTGCTCGTGGTACTCCTCTAGGGAGTTAATCTTCTGAATCATTGTACGTTTTTTGAAGGGTACCAAATATAGAAAAAGCCCAAACCTGTCGAGGTTCGGGCTTCGCCTTAAAAAGTGATATTTTGGTTTACTCGAATACTTCGTACTCCCAAACAAGAGTTACGAAATACTGAGAGTCTTCTACATAACAATCGTTTCCCGGACAGGCTGCATCATCAATAAAATTGAATCCTACTCCAATTCTTTGGCCTTCGGTGAAGGTATAGTTGGTTGGCATCGTCATTGAAGCTGAACTATTTCCATCCATTACAAACGCAGTAGTGGTTGTCATCAGAGTGCCATCCACATCCATGGTAATTCTAGCTTGAAGGTCTAATCCACCATTACTATCATCTCCATTTCGGACAATCACCTTAATCAAACGGCCATTGAATGGTGCTGACCAGGCTCTTTGGTGATCGTTGCCAACTGAGTTTAGACCTCCAACCGGCCCATCATCTGCGCCATCACCATTTGCAGGGAAGTAAAGAATTCCCGTTCCATTTTGGAATGCTGAATTTAGAAATGAGTGGATTGAGAACATTCGATAGTGCCCGAAAATGGCGCCATTCACCTCCAATGGTGCAGTTGGTGCTGCTGTTCCGATGCCTACATTTCCATTTGCCTCTATTCTCATCCTTTCAGTGGCATTGGTTCTTATGACGAAGTCTTGACTATCGTTTGTGCCAACATAGTTTGTGCTAGATGTTGTTCCACCATTTCCACCTGTTAACCATGTACCAGACGAAGTAGTTAAGGTTCCACCCCCATCCTGAACGAAGAATGTTCCATTCGGGTTAACGTCAAAATCTATGTTGTAAGAATCTGGCCCTGGAGGTCCCGTGGCACCATCCGTACCATTTGTGCCGTCAATGCCGTTTGTGCCATCAATGCCGTTAGTACCATCAATGCCATTCGTGCCATCAATGCCATTCGTGCCATCAATGCCATTTGTACCATCAATGCCATTCGTGCCGTCAATGCCATTTGTGCCATCAATGCCATTTGTACCATCAATGCCATTTGTGCCATTAATGCCATTTGTGCCATCAGTGCCGTTTGTGCCATCAATGCCATTTGTGCCATCAGTGCCGTTTGTGCCATCAATGCCATTTGTACCATCAGTGCCATTCGTGCCAGCCACTCCATCGATACCGTTGGTGCCTGCAGGACCCATTGGGCCAATGCCGCCAGTGGGTCCGGTTGGCCCAACAGTTCCAATTCCAGACCCCACCTGCACCCATTGTGTTCCATCCCAATACCAGAAATTTGAATCTGTAACGTCATAAACCAAAAGCCCAGCTGCGCTAGCTATTGGCCCAATTCCTAAACGTTCAGCTGTTGACATTCTTGGAATGAGTACTCCTTTATCTGTGCTGGTAATATCCAGGATTGAGTTGATGTGTGGAGTGGTTGTACCGATTCCTACATTGTCCTGTGCGAATGCAACCAAGGACGATGCCATTAGTGCTATAATTATTGGAATAAATCTCATGGATGGTGCGATTATAAAGCGCGAAGATAGAGAGATCAATTTTTATAGGAGTTTAATGAAATTCGTTCTCCCGAAAGAGGTTCGGCTCCGTTCACTTTTTACTTTTGAAGCATTAAACCCCATTGAATGTTTTCACATCTAAATCGGCCCATACAGTTGGCCGAATTATCTGATAAAGAATTTGACTTACTCGTTGTGGGTGGTGGTATAACTGGGGTTGGAATAGCCTTGGATGCGGTGTCAAGGGGTCTAACAGTGGCACTTCTGGAAAAGCAAGATTTTGGTGCAGGTACAAGCAGCCGGTCTACCAAATTAATTCATGGTGGACTTCGATATTTGAAGCAGTTTGACTTTGACCTTGTAAGAGAAGTGGGACGAGAAAGAGCGATAGTTTATCGGAATGCTCCCCATTTAGTTTGGCCCGAAAAGATGGTGTTGCCAATAATTGAAGGCGGGTCGCTGGGAAAATTCTCTACGTCTTTAGCATTGAAGTTTTACGAATGGCTCGCAGCCGTTCCGAAAGATGACGAGCGGGTAATGTATTCGGCCGCTGAGACGAGAATTGAGGAACCACTTTTGAAGGCCGAGAATTTGATTGGCTCGGCAATCTATACCGAATATCGTACGGATGATGCCCGGTTGGTAATTGAAGTGGCTAAAACGGCCGTAACTAAAGGGGCCATTTTACTGAACTACGCAAATGTTGATGACTTCATTTTGGATGATAACAATCGCGTGGCAGGCGTAGAGTTTTCGGACTTGACAACCGGTGACAATGGCAAAGTTAGAGCCAAGTATGTGGTAAACGCTGGTGGTCCATGGGTAGATAAACTTAGATCAAAAGTTGGAGGACTTGATGGAAAAAGGCTTCATTTAACAAAAGGAGTTCACATCGTTTTTGACCGGGAGAGTTTGTCGTTAAAGCATTCAGCGTATTTCGATGCTGGTGATGGAAGAATGGTATTTGCAGTTACCCGTGGAGCCTCGACATATGTTGGCACTACCGACACCAATTATGAAGGAAAGCTTGAAAGGCCGAGGGTTTTGAAAACCGAAGTTGACTACCTTTTGATGGCGGTGAACAAGCAATTCAACATTAATGAATTGACGATAAAGGATGTTCGGTCGTCATGGGCAGGTTTACGTCCACTCATTCACGAAGATGGAAAATCCCCAACCGAACTTTCTAGAAAGGATGAGATTTTCGAATCGGAAACGGGCTTAATCAGTATTGCTGGCGGGAAACTGACCGGGTATAGAATGATGGCAAGCAGAACGGTAAACCTGGTTTGTTCTAAGTTCGAGAACGAGAAGACTCGGAATGCAAAATGCACAACCGAGAAATTGATGCTATCCGGGTCAGCGTTTAACAACGGAGACGTTAGTGAGTTGGCTGGAAGTTTTGAATCTGCCGGGCTTGACAAAAAAACGATGATGGAGCTGGCTAAGCGATATGGGTCAAACCTGTCGGTTGTGCTAGACTATTATGAACGAAATAATTCGGCATCAAAAGAAGACGCGTTACTTC
Source organism: Bacteroidia bacterium (assembly GCA_047611425.1). Taxonomy (GTDB): domain Bacteria; phylum Bacteroidota; class Bacteroidia; order UBA10329; family UBA10329; genus JBLFWJ01. Next base: position 5,503 of record JBLFWJ010000159.1, read on the forward strand.
TAGCTGAATTAGAATATTGTGTGGAACACGAGATGGTCGCAGAACTATCCGATTTCCTGATTAGGCGAACAGGGCGGCTCTATTTCTCAAAAGCTTCGGTCAATACAAAACTTGAACGGCTCAATGATCATCTCGCAGAGATGCTAAAATTGGATTATACCTCCAAAGCCAAGTCTTTAAAGGACTGCCGGCAGGAATTCGATGCCGTCCTTCAGTTCGATTGAACAACAATTCATTTCAACATTCTTATTTTATTGGCTGGAAACCAGAAAGTAAGATCACCCATATTCGACAAACAGCGCAACGAAAGCTGTTAACTTCGATATAAATGGTGCTCGAGAGGCGTAAATGAAAGCAGTTCCAGACATATCCCCTAAAGTGGTTAGACCTAAGGTTGATGCATTGCTCAAGATTCTGATTTTGGAGGATATGCCAGCGGATACTGAACTGGTGGTAAGAGAGCTTATGGAGGCGGATTTGCATTATGAACTTGCAATCTGTAGAACAGATGAAGAGTTTGACAGTCAAACAAAATCATTTTGTCCAACTATTATTCTAACGCCATACAGCTTATCCTACACCAATGCGGTAAAGGCTTTTAAGCGTGCACGTGAAGAAGGGTGCAACGCTCCGTTTATCTTATTAGCGCAGGATTTATCAGAAGACATTGCAATTGAGCTGTTAAAGACGGGAATCGAAGATTACGTTTTGAGATCGAGCCTTAAACGATTACCAATTGCGATTAAAAAAGCACTTCTAAAAGACCGAACCCAACGTGAGCTACAGTTGAGTAAAGACTTGGTAAAGGCAAGTAAAGCTTCGCTAATTAACATGGTTAAAAATATGCCCATGGCCGTGGCCATGTTTGATGCCAACATGCAATACATCGTTGTTAGCGAACAGTGGTTGAAGGACGAAGGATTTACCGAAAAAGAACTGATTGGAAAGAGGCATTATGAAGTCAATCCGGATTTACCGGAACACTGGAGAAAAGTTCATCAAGACTGTTTAAACGGAAGCACTAAGGCCGTTGAGAAGGAGAAAATAACTCGATCAAATGGAGCCGAGGCATACATACGCTGGAAAATTAATCCGTGGTATAGTCCAGATGGTAGGATAGGTGGTATCGTTCTTTTTATTGAAGATATCACGGCAAAAGTGGCCACTGAGGAAGAGGTTCGTTCCAAAGAGCAGTCCCTAAGAATGGCCCAAAAAGTTGGAAACATCGGGAGCTTCGAAATTGATGTGGACACCAGAATGCTGACATGGTCGGATCAGCTGTACCAAATAATTGGAATTGATTTTCAAGATGTCACCTATGAATCGGTTATTCAATTAGTACATCCTGATGATAGGGAGCGATTTGATTCGGAAACGGACAGTCGTGCTGCTACCGGTCAACCAGAGAAAGTAGATTACCGAATCATCACGCCTAATGGCGAGATAAAATTTATACACTCAAGGGCCAAGCTGGTAAAAGCAACCGATGGAAAGGGACCAAAATTGGTTGGTATAGTTCAGGACATGACCGCCCAGCGTTTGATGGCTGAAGAAGCAGATCAAAACGCTGACCGACTGCAACTTGCAATAAACGCATCCAATCTCGGAGTGTGGGAATGGAACGGAGTGACTCAACGTGCATATTACGATGACCAATGTAAATCTATAGTTGGGCGGCCCGGTTTCAACTCAGACAATTTAGAGGATTTAATATCGATTGTTCACCCTGAAGACCTGAGTGAAATTCAGAATTGTTTTGCAACAAGTGTTACGGAGTCCGGAAAATTGAATGTTGATTTTCGTGTCTTTGATGAACATGGAGAACTGCGATATATCAACGTTAAAGCAGACTTTAGGCACAGTAATGCTCCTGAAAATGGTCGAGTTTATGGAGTGTTAAGGGACCTGACAAATAGAAAAAGGGCCGAAGAACAGATTATACAGAATGAACAGATATTTAGACAACTAGCGGAAAATATAACCGAGGTATTTTATTTGACTGACATAGAAAGCAACCGGGTTCTTTTCATAAGCGACACATACGAAGAGCTGTACGGAGCCTCGGTTGAAGAGCTGTATGAAGACTCGATAACGTGGTCGAAAAGAATTCATCCAGAAGAGCGGGAACGCATTGTTGAAGAGTATGCAAAATCTGCTCAGGACGG
>JBLFWJ010000160.1:0-7644 GCA_047611425.1 Bacteroidia bacterium
GCAACTCGGCCACTATGAACGTCCAATGGACAGGATAGGAGCGAGGGTGGAATTTGGTTCCAAATACCGAAATCAACGCCTCGGTGGTTCGATCTAATCATCCATCTTAGGTACATGTTGATTCGTTTTGCTGCACTTCCTTTTAAAGGATCAGCCACATGTTTTTCGATTCGTTTTTCGTGATTAACCTCAAAAAATGATGATCTGAAATGATGGATAGCGTTGGAGAGATCTTGGTCACCATTGCTGATGCCGGTTACAAAATGATCCTCGAGACTTTCAGAAGTCGAGTAAAGTCGTTTCAAACTTCTGCAGAAGAATCGAACATCATCGGCATTGAACGTTCGGTGCACAAAGCCATCAAACCGCTGCAGGTCGTTCTCAGAATGGTTTAATATGAAGGAGTAGGGTTCACCATCCATTAAGGTTATCAGCCGTTCAGCATTCTTAATAATCATTGGCCTTTTACCCCAAGCTATGGTGGCAGCGAAAAAGCCACTGATTTCAATGTCTTGTTTTAAAGAGAATTGATGTGGAATGGAAATTGGATCCGATTCAATGAATTCCGGTCGGCAGAACTCATCATACTTGGAATCCAGAAAGTCCTTGAGCGGTAAGCTATTGTCTGGCCGCATACTTCTGATAAAGTGCTTCATCTCCATACTGCTGTGCAATTTGGAGAATAGGCCCAATTGCAGCTTTCTGTCCCATTTGCTCTGCTCGCATAAAATATTCTAAGGCAGTATGCATCTTATCCTGAATTGCCTTTTCTTTGAATCTGTTCATGTCTTCAGCGGCACCAATACTGGCAGCCAAATTAAAGTGTAGCACACCAGCATTGTACAACGCAGCACTGTTTGTAGGCTCTTTCGAAATAATCATGTCATAGACCTTTACGGCCGTTTCGGGGTCATCTTCCGAAACCATTTTAGCGTACTGAAACATCAGGTTGACATTGTCGGGATACTTAGCAACTGTCTCCTGAATTAGTAATTTTTGCTCTTCCGATTCAGCTCCATTTCGAATCAATAAATCCACAAGAAATAGGTCAATCTTCGACTCTACGGCATCTAAATTCGGCAGAATCATGTCCTTTCTGATCTGTTTCATTTCAACATTAGAAGTCACCTTTTCTCGATCTGCAGCAATAACCTTTAACCCGTTCTGCAAGGTTAACTGGGCAGCTTTCAAATCCTTACTGAAGTTATTTTGAAGCAATGCAATCCTGTAATACATGTAGCCTGCATAAGCATCCGGCCCCGGCATGATTCCAGTTTCGTATAGCTGAACAGCTTTTTGAAGAGAAGACAGTGCAGCAGCAGAATCCAGATTAGTCAATTGAACTTGCCCTTGATAATCCCAGGCTGAATAATTGTCGGGATTCAATTTCTGAACCGAAGTACACGCTCTAAGAATTTCCTTTGATGTTCTTGCTTTTTCCGCGCCTGTTCGTTTTTGATGTTCTTGAACCAGTTGCATGATATTTCTGGTTAAAAGCTTTTCCAGCGAATTGATTTTGATTTCAACGCTATTCTCCAGACCCGGTTTGTCTTGAATGTTCTTCCGGGCATAATCCAAATGATCTACACTATCATAGATGTACTCGCGATAAATATCCGGAACATCTTTGCCGCCCAACTTATTTACCTGAACCTGACTTTCCCGCAACTTGGCATCTGCTAGCCCGTATTCTGTACGGACCTTGTCTCCAGCCTCAAGGTTTGCTGATTGCAAGGCTTGAGTAAATTTTGAAATAGCAGCTGGATATTCCTTGCCGTCCGTTAACAGCTGGTTTGCCTGTTCAACCAGTTCGGAAGCCGATTGACCAAACGCAAAGCAGTTGAGAAGAATGAAAAATAGGGGGAGTGTGAATCGTTTCATAATCTATTTGTTTTGCAAAACAATAGTAGCCACAATTGACCGATATTGCAGCCGTGATGCGCATCCTTGTTAAACTGATAATTGTGTCTGTACTTGCCACTTCTTGTGGAAGGGAGCGCTCTGATTCAGGTAAAAGCGTGTTCCGTTACAACGAATCCAAAGGCATCACTTCCCTTGATCCGGCACAGGCCAGAACGATGGGAAATATATGGGCTGTGAATCAACTCTTTGACGGCCTGGTTAATCTGGATTCTAACCTTCGGATTCAGCCTGCAATTGCGGCTTCTTGGGATATTTCTGAAGATGGAAAAACGTACACGTTTCATTTGAGGGATGATGTCCTGTTTCATGAAGCGGAATGCTTTGAAAAGGCAGAGGAGCGTTCAGTTACAGCCCAAGACTTTGAATATTCATTCAAAAGGATTTTAGATCCAAAAACACTCAGCCCAGGCAAGTGGATTTTCAATCAAGTGGATCAGGATGATTCTGATTGTTTTAAAGCTATGGATGACACAACGTTTCGGATTAAGCTCAAACAGCCTTTCCCACCATTTTTAGGAATCCTTAGCATGCAATATTGCAGCGTTGTCCCAAAGGAAGCGGTGGAATACGGAGAAGGTAATTTTGGCCGGAATCCGATTGGGTGCGGGCCATTTAAATATGAAGCTTGGTATGAAGGTGTTAAGCTGGTTCTTCATAGAAATCCAGATTACTTCGAGGTTGATGAATTAGGAAATGACTTGCCGTATTTGGATGCGGTAGGCATTACGTTTATTGCCGATGCACAATCCGTTTTTCTTGAGTTTGCCAAGGGAAGTCTAGACATGATTTCCAGCTTAGAAGATGGATCTTTTAAGGATGCATTGATTACAAGAACTGGTCAGTTGAAAAGTGAATGGGATGGCAAAATAACGATGCTGAATGAGCCATTTCTAAATACTGAATATTTGGGTTTTTTAGTGGATTCAAACATTCAGGTAATGGATGGTAACCCGCTGAATAATAAAAAGATAAGAAAGGCAATTAACCTTGGATTTGATCGAGTTAAGATGATGAAATACATCCGAAACAACATCGGAACTCCTGGAATTCATGGTTTCGTTCCTTATGGAATGTGGCCAGATAAAAACATGATTCCAGAGGGTTATTCTTATCAACCTAAACTGGCTAAAAAGCTGTTGGCAGAAGCGGGATATCCAAAGGGAAAAGGACTGCCTCAGATCACACTTTACACCACTTCTCAGTACGTTGATATTTGCGAATACATTCAAGGTCAGGTGAAGCAATTGGGCATAGATCTGAAAATTGAAGTGAATCCTGGGGCGACACATGGTGGTTTGGTTTCCAATGCTCAAATTCCATTTTTTAGAAAGAGCTGGATCGCAGATTATGCCGATCCCGAGAATTATCTCTCGCTTTTCTATTCGCCTAACGAAGCTCCGAAAGGGCCGAATTACACGCATTTTTCTTCTTCAAAATTTGATTCTTATTACGAGGAATCTTTGATCACAACCAATGATTCCATTCGTTGGGATTTGTATCAAAAGATGGATTCAATCATCATTGATGAATCACCCGTAATCGTGCTGTTTTACGATGAGGTCGTTCGGTTTGTCCACAACGATGTTTCAGGGTTAATGTCAGACCCAATGAATCTGTTGGATCTGAAATACGTGAAGAAATAGAAACACGAACTTTATTGCGTGAAAGCACAGTTTGAAATAGGAGGAAAGTGGGTTAAGGTTAATCTTGATGAAGGTGTAGATCTGTCTATACCAGTTTCAACGAATCCTGATCAGGTAAACGCATACTACGCCCATCCTGTAAAGATGGAGCCTTATAAATCAGGCGATTTCGTAGGGGAAGTAAAGCAAGGTGGAAGCGTCAATTATCGTGATATATCATTTAACCCTCATGGGAATGGAACCCACACCGAATGTGTTGGTCACATTACAGAAGATATTCACAGCGTAAATGAGCATTTCAAGGATTTTTGGCAGTTGGTGAAATTGGTTTCAATTGAACCGATTTCTACTGAAGAAGGAGACTTGGTGATTGATTATGGTGACGTTGCATCTCTGCTGACCGGTGGAGAACCCGCCATCATTATCCGAACGCTTCCTAATCCAACGGATAAGGTGAATCGTCAGTATTCCGGATTGAATCCGCCATATTTGAGCGACTCATTGATTAAGCAATTGGTTGATGCAGGAATCAAACATTTACTGGTTGATCTGCCAAGTGTAGATCGCGAAGTAGACAACGGAAAGCTTCTTGGGCACCGTGCTTTTTGGATGCCAAATGGAGAGTTGAGAATGGATTGCACGATTACCGAAATGGTCTTTGTTCCTAGCGAATTGGAGGACGGTACGTACTTGCTCAACTTACAAGTGGCACCATTTGAGAATGATGCGGCACCAAGTCGCCCCTTGATTTATCCAATTGAGGCATGAAGCAGTTATCAAGCATACTTGAGCTGATTCGGCCAAAGCATTGGGTAAAGAATTTGTTTGTGATGATGCCGCTGTTCTTCGCGGGGCAGGTTCAGAATCAGAACAGATTGATTGACACCGTTGTGGCTATGGTGGCCTTCTGTCTGGTTGCAAGTGCTGTATATGTGGTCAATGACCTGAAAGATGCGAAAGCCGATAGGAAGCATCCCGAGAAGAAGAAGCGTCCAATAGCTTCCGGAGCAGTTAAAAAAGGGATGGCTGGCTTGATAAGCATTATTCTACTGGCGGCTTCCATAGCAATCGCATTAAGTGTTTCCAGAGAAGTGGCCATGGGACTGGGCCTGTACTTCCTAATGAATTTAGCTTACACATTTGGATTGAAAAAGGTGTCAATCCTAGATGTGTCGATCATCGCAACGGGATTCGTTATCCGAGTTTTGGTTGGTGGTTCGGCTTCGGACGTTCATATTTCCCACTGGATCATCATCGATACATTTCTGTTGGCTCTAATCCTTGCTTTATCAAAACGTAGAGCTGAGTTGAATTTACACGGTAAAAATGTGGAGGTCAGGCAAAGTCTGAAAGGATACAATGAAGGTTTTCTTGATCTCAGTCTTGTGCTTTTCTCGGGCGTTACAATCGTCTCGTACATCATGTATTGCGTTTCGGATGAAGTAATGAATCGCCTAGATTCAGAATTGGTCTATCTCACCGCAATCTTTGTGATGCTTGGTTTGATGCGTTATCTGCAGCAGATTATCGTTAACCGCTCCACTAAAGGGCCGGTTCAAATGCTTTATTCAGATGGATTCCTATTGCTCGTTGTCGTAGCATGGGCCGCCTCATTCGTCTTTATACTCTATTGACCCTTGGGAAGAAAGGAGGAAATATTCGGTTGGGGAATGTATCCGAAAGTGGATGCTCAAGTTGACGAACCTGCCTTTGTCGAGGACATTTCTAGAAGCCTGAAAAGCAATACGGTTTTGGCTCGTGGAATGGCTAGAAGTTATGGCGATGCCAGTTTGAACGACCATGTTGTCTCGACACTCAATTGCAACAGGATTATTGATTTTAATACAGATTCCGGTGAGCTGGAATGTGAAGCTGGGGCCACTTTGGATTTGATTATCGATCTGATTCTTCCCAAGGGGTTTTTCTTACCCGTAACGCCCGGAACCAAGTTCGTGACTGTTGGCGGTGCGATTGCAGCCGATATTCATGGCAAGAATCACCACATTGATGGGTGCTTTGGCAAGCATGTCGTTTTCCTCGATCTGTTGATTGAGGATGGTTCTGTTCTTCGATGTTCACCTGAGGAATACCCAGATCGTTTTTACAAGACAATTGGTGGAATGGGGCTTAGCGGAGTTATCGTGAAGGCTCGATTCAGATTGAAACGGGTTTCAACGGCTTACATCAATCAAAAAGTAATCAAGTGCAGAAACTTAGATGAGATCATGTCTGCTTTTGAAAATAACCAAGACAGCACCTATTCAGTTGCCTGGTTGGACACATCTCAAACCGGAAAGGGTATCGGGAAATCCGTCTTACTGCTAGGAGAACATGCCAATGAAAGCGATCTTACAGGATCAAAGAAGAATCCGTTAGAACTGCCAAAAAAGAAGAGTGTCAGTTTGCCGTTTAACTTTCCAGCGTTTACTATTAACCCTTTGACAATCAAGGTTTTTAATGTTCTATTCTACCTGAAGAATCGGAATACTGAAAAGGCGATTATTGATCTCGATTCTTACTTCTATCCGTTGGATGCCATCCATAATTGGAATAGGATTTATGGCAAGCCGGGTTTCACTCAGTATCAGTTCGTTATTCCAATGGAACGGAGTAGGGAGGGGCTTCAGGAGATTCTTGCATTCATTGCCGAGAACAAACGACTCTCTTTTCTTACTGTATTGAAGATGTTTGGAAAGGCGGATGAAAAGGCCAAATTGTCCTTCCCGAAGGAAGGCTACACGCTAACAATCGACCTAAACGTTAATAAAGGTATCGAAGAATTTATTGCAGGGTTAGATGATCTGGTTGAGAAGTACGATGGCCGAGTTTACTTCGCCAAGGATGCTTTTTCTCGGTTGGGTCGGAAGGATATCACTCGGTTCAATCTGAAGGAAAATCGAACATTCAATTCGAGATTAGCAGATCGGCTTACTTCTTAAATACCCACAGTTTCTGAAGGGTGAAGTTCCATCCAATGGCGACAATGCTATCTACAATGATTCTGGAAATTCGATAATCGAGGTGAAGGAATTCGGTCATAAGCCACGTACCGCCTGACTTAAGCGCAATGCTACCAGCAACAACCAATACAAACCTTGGCAGCTGTTCGCGCTTTCGCTGATCCGTTGCCTTGAATGTCCAATATCGATTGATGCTGTAGTTGACCACAGCCCCAATCATTCCTCCAGCAACGATTGAAAAAACGTAATAAACGCCAAAGACTTCTGTGAGCAGCAACATGACACTATAGTCGGTCATGCCCCCCACAAAGGAGGATACTTGCGCTTTTCCGAGGGTTTTAAACAGGTTCTTGAACCTCATTTTCCTGAAGCACTGGTTGCTTTTTCTTTGCAGACTTTTCTTTTCGATCCCGAGCATCTCCAAGCTTCAAGATCTTGCGTAATTCTAAGATGTTGACTACGAATATTATTCCTGGTGCGGCAAAACCGAAATAATATAGAAATCCAGGAACTCCTAATTCTATAAGGAACATTAAACACGTGATAACCCTTAGTTCAGTTGGCCCCACTAAACCGCTATCAATCGTGTATTTCGTGGTGATTGTAAATTTGGATATAGTCAGAATTAATGTGCCACCATAGGCAAACAGAAAAAGCAAAGCCAAGTATGGTACATCAGGAAAATAGAAGTAGATGCCGACTGTGGTTAGCATGATGGAACACCAATCAGCAAAAATATCGAGAGACCAGCCGTACCATTTTCTTGGAATGTTGCGATAGTAAGCTAATCGGCCATCCATGGAATCTCCAAACCATTGAACGATAAATCCGCCAATGGAAACTAAAAGGAATAAACTGTTTTCGTGAGCTCTGGCTAGATAAAGGCCATAGGCGATAACGCCACTACCTATAACTCCAATCACAGTCATCATGTTGGGTGTGGCCCAAGATGGCATGATACTACAAAGAAATTCTAGCGTCTTAAATTCTGTAGCCCGTAGAAGGTTTGTTCGTTCCCGACTATACCTAACTCTTGCGTTGGCTTCTTTGGTTTTATTATCCATTAAATGCGGTAACAGATCAATTTGACTTGAACTGTGGGATTGGGTTTAATGCAA
>JBLFWJ010000161.1:0-7617 GCA_047611425.1 Bacteroidia bacterium
ACTGGCGGTGCAGTTGACTTTGCTGGAGCCGATTTGCTGGACATGAATCCAGAAGAGCGCGCTAGAGAAGGGCTATTTCTAGCATTTCAATATCCTGTGGAAATCCCAGGCGTCAGCAACATTAATTTCATGCGAGCTGCTTTGAACGAGATTCGAAAGCACAAGGGAGAAGACCCGATGGAGGCGAAGGAATTCTTGGCTTTTTTCAAAGAGATGAAAGCGTTGGTTGAGTTGGATAGCCAGCTTGCTAGCCGAGGAGTGAACGAAGGATTCTCGGGAGGAGAAAAGAAGCGAAACGAGATCTTTCAAATGGCGATGCTTCAACCGAAGTTGGCCATATTGGATGAGACTGATTCTGGCCTCGACATTGACGCTTTAAGAATCGTTGCCAACGGAGTTAACAAACTTCGGTCAGAGGATCGATCCATGATTGTGATCACCCACTACCAGCGACTACTCGACTACATTGTGCCTGACTTTGTACACGTGCTTTTTGACGGCCAGATCGTGAAAAGTGGCACTAAAGAATTGGCGCTGGAGTTGGAGGAAAAAGGCTACGATTGGATCAAGGAGGAAATTGAAGCCTAATGGAAACGTTGACCATGAATATTGATCAATGGGTGAGCGGAGCTGAACCGTTTTTAGCTGAACGTTCGGCAGAAACTTGGCGTCAGGATTTTGTCAATTCTGCATTGGATGCGGGTCTCCCATCACGCAAAAGCGAGCACTGGAAATACACCCGAATCAAGCCTTTGTTTGATAAGGGATTGGAATTAGTTGTAGACCACCCCGCCCCGTTGGGGCACCCCTCCTTACCAGGAGGGGAGTCTAGTGCGGTGGAAACTCCTCCCCTGGAAAGGGGAGGTGGCCGAAGGCCGGAGGGGTTAATTAAACTCGAAGGATACCAAATCATCACCCAAAATGGACACTTCATCTCTTCTTATGATCTACCAACTGGAGTAACGGTTTTAAACATCTCTGAAGCTGATAAACCAGCATCGGAATTCAAGTCGGATGCAATTACGGCACTTGCTGCAGCAACATATTCTTCTGGAATATTTATTCAGATTGAGGCTAACACCAGTTTGGATAAGCCAATCATCTTGGTTGAGAAATCCAACTTGGAAGCTGGTCAAACCTGTTCAATCCGTCACCGATTTGAAATTGGAAGTGGAGCTAAAGGGCAGGTTATAGAGCATCATTCTGCGACTGCGGATTCTGCTGGATTGATCAATCGAATTACTGAAATGGAGGTGGCTGAAAACGCCAACTTCAATCATCATCAAATTCAGGATTTGGGGCAGTTGAACGTGGTTCATTCTATAGAAGCGCATCAAGCCAAAACAAGCGTTTTTAGCACATCAGTTTATACATTCTCAGGATCTCTTGTTCGAAACAACCTCGTTATTTCGGTTGATGGAGAGCATGCAGAAACCAACCTGAACGGACTTCACATTACGCAAGGATCAGAGCACGTTGACAACCATACTCGTGTTGATCATCGGGTGCCAAATTGCAACAGTAACGAGGTTTACCGAGGAGTGTTGGGAGGAAAGTCAACTGGCGTTTTCAACGGAAAAGTATTCGTTCATCAAGACGCTCAGATTACCAATGCCTATCAGAGTAATCGGAACATTTTAGTGTCCGATTCGGCTGTGATGAACAGCAAGCCGGAATTGGAGATTTATGCGGATGATGTGAAATGCAGCCACGGTTGTACTATCGGTCAGATGGACAAAGAAGCTTTGTTCTACTTACGGTCTCGTGGTCTGTCCACCGAAGCATCAATCAATCTCCTGCTTCATGCATTTGCTGGGGAGGTATTAGAAGCGATTTCAAACGTTCAATTGCGCACTTGGATTGAAGAGCGAATTGCAGAAAAGATGACCACCATCAACGATTAATGGTGTCCGAGTTTGTCGATATCAGATCCCAATTTCCCATCCTTTCTAGAAAAGTGAATGGGGCTAAAATTGATATTCAGCAATGAATTTAGATTTGGAACATACACTGGTAGCCGAGCTTTCCTCCCTCATCGAAACTGCTCAGAAACAAGTTGTCCGACAGGTAAACAGCTCCATCACGCTTTTGTACTGGTATGTAGGTAATCGGATCAATCAGCATATTTTACAAAATCAGCGCGCAGATTACGGAAAGGAGATTGTGGTGACACTGTCACGACAATTGGTAGAGCGACATGGAAGATCATTCGACCACAGGAATTTGAGGAGAATGATTCAATTCTCCGCAGAGTTTCCAGATATTAAGATTGTGACAACACTGTCACCACAATTGAGCTGGTCTCATTTTGTATCAATCATTTCTCTAAAAACACAGGAAGCTCGACTGTTTTACGCTCAACGAATAGCCGAAGAATCATGGAGCGTGAGATACACTCGAAAACAGATTGAGAGTAAAGTTTACGAACGCACTTTGATTGCGGAAAGTCAACTTCCCGAAACCACAAAAGGATCTATGGCAGTGTTCAAAGATCCTTACTTCCTTGATTTCTTGGGACTCAATGGTGCATATCTCGAAGATGAGCTTGAAGGAGCCATTCTACGAGAATTGGAATCCTTCATTCTTGAACTCGGTGCCGGATTCACGTTTGTGGAACGACAGAAAAGGATGACCATTGATGATGATGATCACTATTTGGATTTGTTGTTCTTTCACAGAAAATTACAACGACTTGTTGCCATAGAACTGAAGATCGGTAAGTTCAAAGCGGCCCATAAAGGTCAGATGGAACTTTATCTGAAATGGTTGGATAAGTACGACAGGCAAGAAGGCGAGCATGCTCCAATAGGTTTGATCCTCTGTGCAGAATCCAGCCAAGAGAAGGTAGAACTTTTGGAGATGCACAAAGACGGGATAATGGTTGCAGAATATTGGACAGAACTTCCTCCTAAGGAAAAGCTGGAGGAACGACTTCATCAGGCTCTTGAAAATGCGAAGGAGCGGATTGAACGAAAAAGGTTGATGGAAAATGAAGATTAACATCGATCAAATACGACCCCAATTCCCCATCCTTTCAAGAAAAGTGAATGGGGCCGATTTGGTGTATCTCGACAATGGAGCGACTTCGCAAAAACCGCAACGCGTAATTGACGCGATTTCGAGCTATTACCAGAATTACAACAGCAACGTTCATCGTGGCGTGCACTCCTTAAGTCAGGAAGCTACAGAGGCCATGGAAGGTGGTCGGAAGAAGGTTCAGAAGCTGATTAACGCAAAGAAATCTGAGGAGATCGTTTTCACGAGCGGAACCACCGAGGCCATCAATTTATTGGCGCATTCATTCGGTTCTACATTAGATAAAGGAGACGAGATCATCGTTTCTACGATGGAGCATCACTCGAACATCGTTCCATGGCAAATGCTTTGTGAACGAGTTGGATGTGTGCTCAAAGTGATTCCTGTTTCTGATTCTGGAGATTTAGAAATGGACGCGTACCAGGCGCTCCTTTCTGACAAGACCAAGCTGGTTTCTATTTGCCATGTTTCCAATGCGTTGGGAACCGTCAATCCGGTAAGGGAATTGATCAGTGAAGCAAAGAAAGTTGGTGCGGCAGTGCTGCTTGATGGCGCACAATCAATTCATCATCTAAAGGTTGATGTGCAAGAGTTGGACGTTGATTTCTACGCCTTTTCTGCCCACAAAATGTATGGTCCAACCGGTATCGGAGCATTGTACATCAAGGAATCTTGGGGAAAGGAATTGCCACCGTTTTTGGGTGGAGGAGAGATGATCAGCACCGTTTCATTTGAAGGAACCACCTACAACGAACCTCCTCACAAGTTTGAGGCTGGTACGCCAAACATTGCCGGAATCATCGGAATGGGCGAGGCAGTTGATTTCATCCTAGAAACGGGAGTGGAGGAAATGGGGAAGTGGGAGGCTGAGTTAATTTCATTGGCCACAGAAAAGCTGAAAGCAATTGGTGGCATCACCATAATCGGAGAAGCCAAGGAAAAATCTGGTGTGATTTCATTCTTGATTGATGGCGGCCATCCTTATGATGTGGGTGTAATCCTTGATCAATTGGGTGTTGCAATCAGAACTGGCCATCATTGTACTCAACCACTCATGGATCGTTTTGGGATTCCTGGAACGTGCCGAGCATCATTTGCCGTTTACAACAACCACGAGGATGTTGATCGATTGATTATAGCAGTTGAACGTGCCAAAAAGATGTTGGTATGAGGATTAACCGCAAAGACGCAAAGAATCACGCTGAATTCGCAGAGAATTCTCCGCGCCCTTTGCGACAACTCTGCGCCTCTGCGGTAAAAACAAGAATGAAATGACAATTGAGGAGCGAGCAGCAGAATTAGAAGAGGAGTTCTCAATGTTTGAAGATTGGATGTCGAAGTACGAGTACATCATTGAGTTGGGCAAGGATTTGCCGTTGTTGGACGAGGCCGAAAAGTCGGATGATCTGCTGATCAAAGGCTGTCAAAGTCAGGTGTGGCTGAAGGCGGAAATGAAAGATGATAAAGTGGTGTTCAGGGCAGAGGCGGATGCGATCATCACAAAAGGAATAATCAGCTTGTTGGTTCGAGTAATGAGTGATCAGCCAGCTGAAGCAATTATGAAATCCGAGCTCGGATTTATAGAAAATATTGGATTGAAAGAACATCTCTCACCTACTCGTAGCAACGGATTGGTGAGCATGATTAAACAGATGAAACTTTACGCTGTTGCTTTACAAGCGCAGGCAAACGCATAGATTATGGCATTAGACAAACGTGCATTGGAAGAGAAGGTGATCGACATTATCCGGACTATTTATGATCCAGAAATTCCTGTCGATATCTACGAGTTAGGTCTCATCTACGAGGTGAAAGTAGATGATGATGCAAACGTTGAGGTTGTGATGACATTGACTTCTCCTAGCTGCCCGGTGGCAGAGTCGATGCCTGCAGAAGTGGAAGAGAAATGTGGAAGCGTTGAGGGGGTAACGAAAGCCAAAGTTGAATTGACTTTTGAGCCACCTTGGGACAAGGATATGATGAGCGAAGCTGCCATGCTCGAGCTTGGTTTTATGTGATTTAGATTTCTATTCCTATTACAGTTATATCGTCTACTTGAGCTAAGTCACCCTTCCAACGAATAAGAGACTTAGCGATAGCTTCATTCTGCTCCGACAGTGGAAGCTCCTTAATCTCCTCAATCATTGCTTTAACGTTTTTCCTGAGGAATTTCTTCCCTCTAGGTCCGCCAAATTGGTCTTGAAATCCATCCGAGAACAAGTATATCCGGTCTCCTGGCTTAATCGGAATTGTTGTGGATTCAAACTCTTTTTGATTCGATTCCGAGATGCCTCCAATTGAATGTCTAGTAGACTTCAATTCCTCAAGAGTTTCGTCTTGAATAATAATCCCTGTTTGTTGCGCACCAGCAAAATGAAGGAGGTTTTTAGACTTGTCGAAAACGCATAACGATAGCACCATCCCATCGTTGATGCTCAGGTCAACATGCTCAGATTTTAATTGACGCGATACAGCTTTGTCCAATTCCTTCAATGTTTCCTTTGGATCAGTAATTCCGCGGTCTTTAACAATACTGTCCAGCAGGTTATTACCCATCATGGCCATCAATGCACCTGGTACACCGTGTCCTGTGCAATCAACCAAGGCAAGAATAGTAAGATCGATTCGGTCATGAATCCAGTAGAAATCGCCACTGATAATGTCCTTGGGCCGGTAAATGACAAAACAATCCTTGAAACTTCTTTTCAGCTCTGCTCTTGAAGGAAGCATAGCGTTTTGAATACGCTTGGCATAAGTGATGCTATCGAGAATATCCTTGTTGGTTTCCTCTAATTCATGGGTTCTTCTATGCACCCGCTGCTCAAGCTCATCATTAACCCGTTTAAGGTCGCTCTCGGTCTTTGCAATCTTTACTTTGTCATTTAACTGATTATGTACCTCTTTGGAAATATAAACCCCTAATACGCCAAAAATTGGTAGGTATAGAAAGCGCACCATCAATGCGGCTATGTTTAGATCCTTCTCAGTATCTAGCAACACGATTGCCAGGTCCGCACACAGATATAGCAATGTAGTTAGAACCGTTTCTTTTAAACTGAATCGCATTGCCACTGCGATAAGAGAAATGAACCAGAGAATGAAAAATGGAGATTCAGCACCACCGGTAGAATAGAGCAATAAAGTAATTAGCGCTCCATCCGAAAATGTGGCAAAATAGCTTGATCGTAAAACTTCAAACCGCAAGTATGGCTTGAATACAAAGACATACGTGCTATAGATTGAAGCAACAACAATGGTTGGCCAAACAACCCAGAATTTGTAATTGTCTTGATCAAAAAACAGTGCAATAGCAAAAATGTTGGCTGCGACAATCAGCAGGCGAACAATGGCCAAATAGCCTTCCGCATCAATGATTTTTTTATTGAGGGCAGATTCAAGTAAATCGTCTCCATTTTGCTGGAGAGATTTATTTGATTCAGATGGATGCACGTTCTGCATTGTTTAGGAGGTGGAAAGGATACGGGATTATGGGGAAAGGGTTCGGACTATGGCCGGTAGTGCGCAACCTCAGAAGTAAGCAGATTGTCTTTTCAGAACCAATTTCATTCTCGGTAGTTATAGGAACTACCTTTATCGCAATGTCAGAACAAGAAGAAATACGAAACAAAGTCGCGGAAAGTGGCTTGGTCACATTCAATTTGGAGGATCTATATCAACTTGGAAATCGATCTGTTTTCGATTTGAAAGATTTCTTGTTTGAAGGATTGATTCTGCGAGAGAAAGATTTTCGTCAAGCCTTAAAAGAAATGGACTGGTCTATTTATCAAGACCATTATGTTGCAATGACATGTACAGCTGACGCTATCGTTCCGCAATGGGCGTTTATGCTTGTTTCTACATACATCCAGCCAGTTGCAGCCAGTTGCGTTTTAGGTGATTTGGAAGCACTAGAAACTTCGCTTTATCAACATGCCATCAACTCAATTGATGTTTCAGAATATGAAGATGTGAGAGTCATCGTAAAAGGCTGTAGCAAGTACCCTGTCCCTGCATCTGCCTATGTCATGTTAGTAAATAGGTTGATGCCAGTTACAAAGAGCCTCATGTTTGGGGAGGCTTGCAGTACCGTGCCCCTTCATAAAAGGTGACTATTCGATTGATTGTCTTTCAGAGCTAAGTGACACGTAGCGAAGAATATCACGATGTCCATTAGACTCTTTGCGCCAGTTCGTTTTGCTCTGAGTGACCCAATGGAAAAGTTCGGTTAATTTCACAAAATGCCTGAAATTTCAAAGCCTCGTATCAACACTATTGACCTCATCCGAGGATTTGCAGTCCTGGGAATTTTGTTGATGAACATCACTTCGTTCTCGCAAGTTGGTATCGCCTATTTAAATCCATTGCAAGGAGCCGGGATTGAAGGCATGAACGGTATTCTATGGAATTTGAATTGGCTCTTCTCAGACATGAGGTTCATGTCCATGTTCTCCATGCTGTTTGGGGCAGGCGTAATCATCTTTTCTCAGAACCTAGAGGCGAAAGGAAAGAAGTCTTGGCCGTTGCATTATCGAAGAATGCTACTGCTGCTTGCCTTCGGAATGGTTCACGCGTACCTCATTT
>JBLFWJ010000162.1:0-7502 GCA_047611425.1 Bacteroidia bacterium
AGTTACGGTCAATCCACTGCCAATTGCAAATGCAGGCACCGATGTTTCCGTGTGCGAGGGAGAAGAAGTTCAACTATCCGCTGGAGGAGGAACAACCTACTCGTGGACTCCAGCTTCAGGATTGAATGATTCTGAAGTGAGCGATCCTTTGGCTTCGCCAATAATCGATACTGAATATTCAGTATTGGTTACTGACATTAACGGTTGCCAGGATACAGATGCGGTTTTGGTAGAAACCATCCCACCTCCATTGGTAATCGCCTCTCCAGACGAGTCTATTTGTGTCGGTGACATTGTACAACTGGGTGTAACAGGTGCCCTCACCTACGATTGGTTTCCGCTTACAGGATTGGTTGATCCAAATGATCAGCCATTGGCCTCTCCAATAAACTCCATAACGTACTATGTGGTTGGTGAAGATGCAAACGGGTGTACCAATACAGATTCGGTTCTGGTGGAGGTCTTTAGGATTACCGCGGGGCCTGATACAACCCTTTGTATTGGTGACAGCGCTCAGGTTTTTGTTTCCGGTGGAGAAACATATAGTTGGTCTCCGGTGGATGGTGTGAGTGACCCAACCTCACAATCTCCATTTGTATACAGCGGGGAAAGCACCGAGTTTACAGTGGCAGTAATAAGCGATCTCGGTTGTGAGGATAATGCGACAGTCACACTCACACCGCTTTCCAATCCAGAGCCTGATTTTGAAACATCTGCCTTGCCTTCATGCGATGGCGTAGAAATGACATTTACCAATCTCTCTCAGAATGCGGATTCATTCTACTGGGATTTTGGAGATGGTTCAGTGGAATCTACAACCAACCCAGTGCACTACTTTCCAGTTGGAAATGGTCCAGTAGTTTACTTGGTTGCTTACAATAATGATGGACTTTGTAATGACACACTCCACCTAGATTTGAGTGCTGAGCAATTTGGTCAAGACACCCTTTCCGTACGATTCGGAAATGTGATTACACCTAATTATGACGGCTTAAACGATTGCTTCAAACCTCATTTCTCAGGGGTTTATTCCGATTGTTACGAGTTAGTGGTTTACAATCGCTGGGGAGTTCTACAATTCGAATCCGTTGCCGGGCAAGAGCATTGCTGGGATGGGCGAAACAAGGCGGGTGTTCGAGTTACGAAAGGAACCTACTATTTCATTGCAAGGATAAATGACTTCGAAAAAGCCGGTTGGGTTGAAGTTGTTGTTAATTGAGGTTGGAATGAGAATCGTATTCGCAATCGGTTGTAGTCTCTTTTTTCTATCAGCTTGTAATGGTCAATCAGAATCGTTGCCACCACAAACGATAAAAGAAGCCGGCCCGGAGAAAAATGAGGGGAAGTCTTCAATCGTGGGGCAAGCTGAACCAAACGTTGAGAACAAAATCGCTCACACTCCTTCAACTTCAGGAACGGAACAGGTTCACACAAACACGTTGCTTGGCAAAAACAATCCAAGTACTAATCCAGATTTTATTGAGATTCCAGCGGAGATGGCAAACCGTTCTGGAATGCGGTTACATCGCTCCGCGTTTGCATCCTTTAAAAGGATGAGAGCACAGGCTAAGGAGGATGGAGTTGTTCTTACAATTATATCTGCAACCCGAACTTTTGAACAACAAAAAAGGATCTGGGAAAGAAAATGGACAGGAGCAAAAAAGGTTGATGGAATGGATCTGAGTGTTTCAATAAGCGACCCAAGAGAGCGGGCTAAAAAGATTCTTGAGTACAGTAGCATGCCCGGAACAAGCCGCCATCATTGGGGAACGGATATCGACATCAATAGCCTGAACAACGATTATTTTTCCTCAGGTAAAGGCAAAAAGGAATATGAATGGCTTCGCGATAATGGCCATGAATTTGGATTCTGCCAGCCTTATTCACCCAAAGGGGAGGAGCGGACCAACGGTTATGAAATGGAAAAATGGCACTGGAGCTACATGCCACTGGCAGAGGACTATCTTATGTGGTATGTCAAGAAAATTAAACCTGAAAACCTAAATGGTTTCAAAGGTTCTGATGCGTTGCCCTTTGATGAAGTATTAAATTACGTTACCGGAATTTCGCAAGACTGTAAGTAGGTTAACTTGGTTTTTTCGGACCCGGCCTGTTTAAGAATTCGCATAGTCAAATCGTTTTCAACACTATCCAGATTTCGTGCATAACTATCCCATTTCAGAGGGGTAATTTGGATTGCACTGACCTTCGGCAAAGAGTAATTTCGCGGCTTGTTCTTTTAAGGACAGAAGCAGTTCAATTCTAATTTGCCGCCCATGCAAGAGACGATTTTGATCCTCGATTTTGGATCCCAGTATACTCAGTTAATCGCAAGACGATTAAGAGAGTTGAATGTGTATTGTGAAATTCATCCATTCAATCATTTTCCTGAAATAACCTCAAATATCAAAGGGGTGATTCTTTCAGGAAGTCCTTGTTCCGTTCGAGAAGAAGAACCGTTGATTCCCGATCTTTCTGAAATAAAGGGTAAGCTGCCGTTACTTGGTGTGTGCTACGGAGCCCAGTATATGGCTCATTTTATGGGTGGAAAAGTGGAAGCTTCCGAGGCTCGGGAATATGGCCGATCAAATTTGGTTGAACTGAATGATGGAAGTCCTTTATTCAAAGGAGTCTCAAAAGGAACACAGGTTTGGATGTCCCACGCTGACACCATAACTCAACTTCCCGAAAATTGTGAATTGATTGGAAGTACCGAGGATGTAACGAATGCAGCTTATCACTTTAAAGGTGAAGACACTTACGCAATTCAGTTTCATCCGGAAGTAACACATAGCACAGACGGGTTGACCGTGCTTAAGAATTTTGTTGTTGGGATTTGCGGGTGTAATCAGGATCACACGCCAGATTCTTTTATCGAAACAACCGTTGCCGATTTGAAAGAAAAACTTGGCAATGATAAAGTGGTTCTGGGCCTATCTGGAGGAGTTGATTCTAGCGTGGCAGCCATGCTTCTTCATCAAGCTATTGGACCAAATTTGCATTGCATTTTTGTTGATAATGGCCTGCTCAGAAAAAATGAGTTTGAGTCTGTATTGGAGAACTATGCTACCCTAGGCTTGAATGTTAAAGGCGTTAATGCGAAAGATCGGTTTATGGATGCATTGGCTGGACTTACGGATCCCGAAGAAAAACGAAAAGCAATTGGCAGCTCATTTATAGATGTTTTTGACGTTGAGGCAAAACGAATTGAGGGTGTAAAATGGTTGGGTCAAGGAACAATTTATCCAGATGTGATTGAAAGCCTTTCTGTAAAAGGACCTTCCGCTACTATTAAATCACACCATAATGTGGGTGGTTTACCTGAAAGAATGAAATTGAAAGTGGTTGAGCCACTTCGCTCACTTTTTAAAGATGAGGTGAGAAGGGTCGGGCGCCATCTGGGTTTGTCGGATGATCTTTTGGGAAGACATCCATTTCCTGGCCCAGGGCTTGCTATCAGGATCCTTGGTGATATTACCGCAGAAAAAGTGGCTACGTTACAAGAAGTGGATCATATCTTCATACAAGGATTGAAAGACAGTGGACTATACGATGACGTTTGGCAAGCAGGAGCAATCTTCTTACCTGTCAATACAGTGGGGGTTATGGGGGATGAAAGAACCTATGAAAATGCAGTGTGTTTAAGAGCCGTAACAAGCCAAGACGCCATGACAGCCGATTGGTGTCATCTGCCTTATGAATTTTTGGCGGATGTGAGCAATCGTATTATTAATCGAGTTAAAGGGATAAATAGGGTGGTGTATGACATTAGTTCAAAGCCACCAGCCACAATCGAGTGGGAGTAAAATCGTTACTTAGACCATCGTGCTAAAAAGACTTTCCCAAATCGTTGTCGTTTTATTGGTTTTCGCAGGGTCTTCCTTTGCGCAAAACACAACTCCGGTAATTTCGGTTTCTGATAGCGTAGTAAAACACATGGGTCAGGATTACTACTGGCACTTGGTAGAGCAAGGTGAGACTTTGTTTTCCATTTCGAAAGCCTACAAAGTATTTCTAAGTCAGGTGGTTTTTGCAAATCCTGGGGTTATGGATGGTCTCGAGCCAGGCCAAGGACTATTAATACCGAAGGAAGGCGTTGCTCCAGCCAAAGTGGTGGCTCCACCAACTCCAGTTGACGGAAATCACATCCTTTACACT
Organism: Bacteroidia bacterium; assembly: GCA_047611425.1. Classification (GTDB taxonomy): domain Bacteria; phylum Bacteroidota; class Bacteroidia; order UBA10329; family UBA10329; genus JBLFWJ01. Next base: position 4,159 of record JBLFWJ010000162.1, read on the forward strand.
GTTCCTCCTAAAATGACTTTGTATTCTATTTCCAAGGAATATGAGGTTACCATGGATCAATTAGTTACGGCCAACCCGGAGTTAAAGGATGGACTGAAAAATGGGATGGTTCTTCGTATTCCAATTAAGGGGATTTTGGAGGAGGCTGGAAGCGATCAGATTCAGTTGACGGGAATACCTGAATTAATAGCAGCCGTAAAAAAAGATACCGGAGACCCGTTTCAAATTCTTCTGTTTGCTCCATTCTTTTTGGATGAGAATGACACGCTAGTGTTACATGAAAAGGCTGGCCGAGAAGAGAAAACCTTTACTCGTTCAAGTGTGGCTATTCAGTTTTATGAAGGATTGCTTTTGGCGCTAGATTCTTTAACACGAAGGGGGTTGAGGTTTGACTTAAAGGTGATTGACACAGAACGAAGTATCACTAAGGTAGAGCGCTACCTCAACAATCGATCTTTAAAAAGACCTGATGTAATTATTGGCCCATTTTATAGGCAATTACTTAAACCGGTTGCTCGTTTCGCCTATCAAAATTGCATCCCCGTTATTTCACCAACGGCCAGAGATTTAGCTTCCATTGGATACAATGATTATCTCGTTCGAACTAATCCAAATTCCCGATTGACCGATCAAAATTTGGGAACTTTTATCGCAAAACGTAATCGAAATGAAAATTTCATTCTCGTTCATTATGGCCGGCCAGAGGAACAACAATTACAGATTGATTTCCGAAAAGGGTTGGAATCATTGGGCACTGACAGTTTGCCAAACTTGGAAGTAATTGACCTAGAAGAAGGTACTTACGCTGATCTTAAAGCGGTATTGAAAAAAGACGTTCCAAACCACATCATTGTACTTACAAATAATGAAGCAAGTGTTTCCAAATTGATGCGGTCAACAATGAGTTGGCTCGAAGACTTTGAAATCATCCTTTATTCTGGTGAGAGTTGGTCGAAATTCAAGAATATTGATGTCGCTTATTTCGATCAACTACGACATCACAGGCCAGACGTGACCTTCGTTAATTATGAAGATGATTTAGTCGTGGATTTCAACTTGAAATTTCGAGAATTCTTCGGCACGGAACCCGGTACGTTTGCATTTAAAGGTTACGACCTTGGGATACAGTTGCTTGCTCGATTCGGGGCAATTCAGAAAGAAGGAATTCAAGTCATTGCAGACCTTTCACACTCCAAAGGTCTTCAGCAAAAATTTCATTGGATTCAAAATTCTAAAGGTCATTGGGTGAATAGATCGTCTTACATTCTGCGACTGAACGACCTGAGTCTTGAGATAGCAGATTGAGACCATATCTTTGTAGCTTAATTAGGGTAACGGCATCAGTATTGAATTTGTAAATCAAAGGCATCCTCTTAACTGAATTACGTCTTTACCCTCAAATGATTAATATCAATTCAGAGCTGGATGAACTTATTCGGTAGGTATTGTGGTGAGGTAATGGAAAACTTCAAACATATTTTATTCAGGGCCGCTGCAGTAGTTCTTGTTGTAATAGCTTGGACCAGCCTAGCTTACGGTCAGTACCAGACAAATGGTGACGCAAACGAGACTAGTTGTGGATGTTTTGAGGTAACTAATGCCCAGTATCAATCAGGTTCAGTTTGGAATGTTACCCTAATCAATCTCAACCAACCCTTTGATTTTACATTCGATGTCTTTTTTGGGTGTGTTGATTGGCAAGGGGCCGATGGCATGGCATTCGTACTTCAACCGTTAAATGTAAATGCCGGTTCCGTGGGCAACGGCCTAGGTTATGGCGGTATTGACCCAAGTTTGGCCGTAGAGTATGATACATTTAACAATGGAGCTACAACATCCGATCTCGTAGATGATCATATTGCTATCCAAAGTAATGGAGTGTTCAATCATGGAGTTGCCGCAAACAACCTTGATGGCCCAGTAAACATAAGTTCAACTTCTATTGATGTAGAAGACTGTGCTTGGCACACAACCCAAATTACTTGGAATCCAGTAACCCAGACGTTTTCGGTTTATTTTGATGGGGCATTAAGAGTCTCGTATACTGGTGATATCATCAACAATATATTTGGCGGTAACCCAGAAGTGTACTGGGGATTCACAGGAAGTACTGGTGATTTCTTCAACCAACAGCAGTTTTGCATAAATATTGAAACTGAATTCACCTTCGACATCGACAATGTTTGCATTAACGTGCCAATCGAGTTTATAGAATCGAGTTCTGCCACGAATGTGATTACCGATTACAGCTGGGGTTTCGATGATGGTACCTTCGGAAATGGCCAGATAGTGAACCATGCTTTTGCAACGGCAGGAGTTTATGACGTGGAATTAACAATCACTTCAGACGGATGTACTACCAGTTTTGTTGATCAAGTGACCATAATTGATGAGCCGCCAGTTGATCTTGGTCCAGACCTAGTGGTTTGTGATGGGGAATCTGTGCAATTGAACATTCCAAATACAATCGGTAGCGGAACGTTTGCGTGGGATCCACCAACGTATTTGGATAACATAGCAATTGCCAGCCCAACATCCACGCCTTTGGCGGATGTTACTTATACCTTAACGTATACTGAAAACGGATGCGTAGGAACAGATGATATAATTGTCATTGCTGCCCCACCAGTTGTTGCCAATGCAGGATTGGACGTATCAATTTGTGACGGGCTCGATGCGCAATTAACCGCAACAGGTGGAGTGGGTTATTCTTGGGATAATACGGGTACGTTAAACGACCCACTTATTGCCGCACCAATGGCTTCTCCATTGGTTAATACAACTTATACGGTTACTGTTTCTGATGCGAATGGATGTACAGATATTGACGATCTTCTTGTGACTGTTAATCCATTGCCGATTTTAAATGCAGGACCTGACTTAACCATTTGCCAAGGAAATGGTATACAATTAAATGCTACAGGAGTTGGAACATTTAATTGGGATACGAATCCAACTTTAACCGCAATTAATGTTTCTGATCCAACGGCTTCTCCAACGATAAATACCACTTATACCGTAACTCTAACAGACGCAAACAACTGCGTATCTACCGATGATCTTACTATTGCTGTGGTAGCCACGTTGCCGGTAGATGCTGGAATAGATGTTACAATTTGTTCTGGAGAAACTGTTCAGTTGACAGGAACTGGCGCAGTGAACTACTCATGGGATTCTCCAACCGATTTGAACAATCCGCTTTTGTCAGACCCTATTTTTAACGGTACGTCTACGACCATTCTTGAACTTACCGGAACTGATGGCGCGGGATGTTCCGCAACCGATGATGTAACCATAACGGTGAACCAGACACCGGTCGCGAATATGGTTATTGACGGAGGAAA
>JBLFWJ010000163.1:0-7496 GCA_047611425.1 Bacteroidia bacterium
ACGAGGATTTCTGTAATGACATCTTTATCATCAATTATGGAACACCGCAAATGAGCATCGTGAATTCGGACTTCTTTGTGCAGGATTTTGTGGAGTTGATCACCGAAACAAGTATTGAAGATCATGCATCGGTTTCAGAATTTAGCATTGGCCCAAATCCAACCAACGGCATCACCAACTTCAATATAGGAATGAGAATTTCGATGGATGATGTGACGGTGGTTGTTTCAAATATGCTGGCTCAAGAAGTTTATTCTTCTTCAGTTAATCTCGTTTCAGGATCGAACCGAATCGAATGGGATGCTTCGAAATTGCCTACTGGAGTTTACATGGCAACAGTCGGTTCAAGTGAAGGAATGATTGCGCAGGAGCGTATCCTAGTTAAGTAATCTTCGATAATTATTGAATTCTTTCAGAATGAAAAAAGTCCTATCGGGTCTGTTCTTAATTCCTTTTTTGACCACTGGCATGCAAGCCCAGGTGGTTACCACGGATCTCCCGTATTTCACAATTGAGGATTCGATCAACTTGAACTTTGATGCCACTCAAGGAAACGGTAATCTTAATGGATTGTCGCCTGTTTACATGCACACAGGGGTAATCAGCCCAAGTAGTGATCACGAAGGGCACTGGCAAAAGCAGGTTTCTCTTTGGGGCGAGGCTGAGCCAACTGTCCAGATGACTGGAATAGGAGGGAACCAGCACACAATGGCAATGAATCTCTCTAGTTTTTACGGGGTAAGTACTGGTAATAAGGTACGAGCGTTGGCAATGGTTTTTCGTAATGCCGATGGATCGGTAGTTGGTCAGAATGCAGATGGAAGCGACATCATGATTCCGGTTTTTGAGTCCACCACGGATCTTGATGCTGTGATTATGGACCCTATTGTTCCTGGCAAGATAGTGAGCCAAGGAGACCCAGTTCAATTCAACGTTCAAACCAATGATCCTTCGGCACTCGTTAATCTATACATGGATGGATTGCTAATAGGACAGGGGTTTGGTGATGATGTGTCTGCTGGCGTGAACACAACTTCCATTGGAAAATTTGAGCTTACTTCATCAGTAGAAGCAAACGGACAAACCGTGTTGGACACTACTTATTTTGTGGTCAGACCTGATGTAACGGTTGCTGACCCACCGGCTGGAATTGAGCCTGGAATCACATTCATGAACAGTACAACAGTGACGTTGTGTCTTTGGACACCGTTCAAAGAATTCACTTACGCTATTGGCGATTTTAGCGAATGGGAGGTTGATCCGGATTTTCTCATGAACCGTTCGGTTGATGGAGAAAGACATTGGATTACGTTGAATAATGTGAATGCAGGTCAGGAATATCGTTTCCAGTATTACGTGGATGGGCTGTTTAAAATTGCGGATCCGTACTCGTACAAGATTCTTGAAGAATACAGCGATGCCAGCATCAATCCTATTATTTACCCAAACCTAATTCCATACCCGGAGGATTTGACCCACGGCAATGTTTCTGTTTTTGAAACGGACATGCCGGAATATCAGTGGCAGACAACTGGATTCACGGCTCCTGTTAAGGAAGATCTGGTTATCTATGAATTATTGATCCGAGATTTCTCTCTGAGAAAGGACTTTATAGCGGTAAAAGATTCAATCCCTTACCTGAAATCTCTCGGAATCAATGCTGTTCAGCTTATGCCGATAATGGAGTTTGAAGGAAATAACTCGTGGGGATACAATCCAATCTTTTTCAATGCAGTTGACAAGCGATATGGCCCTGCAGATAATTTGAAAGAGTTGATAGATGAGCTACATGCGGAGGGAATTGCAGTGATTTTGGACATCGTTCCGAATCATGCTTTTGGTAGAAATCCTTATGTGAAAATGTATTGGGATGCTGGTTTACAACGTCCGGCATGGAACAGTCCTTACTTCAACCCAGTTGCAACACACCCTTTTAGTGTTGGGTACGATTTTAATCATGAAAGTGGATATGTTCGAACCATGTGGCATCGCATATTCCGTTACTGGATTGAGGAATACAATGTGGACGGATATCGATTGGATTTAACCAAGGGCCTGACTCAGGTTAACTCTGGTGATGATATCGGTGCATGGACTCAATTTGATCAAAGTAGGGTGAACATTCTTTTCGACTACGCAAATACCATGTGGAGTTACGCGCCTGACTTCCATATTATATTCGAGCACCTTGGTGACAATACAGAGGAGACAGCTATTGCCAATGGCAACGTAATGCTATGGAGCAAGGCCACCGATCAATTCAATCAAGCATCAATGGGCTGGCCTGGAGATTCTGATTGGGGATACCAAACTAGCTATCAAACTAAGGGTTGGAATATGCCTCGTGCCATTAGTTACATGGAAAGCCATGACGAAGAGCGCTTGATGTATAAAAATGTTTTGTTTGGAAATGGGACAAACCCAGACCACATGGCCAATGACACAGCAACTTCGTTGTTTAGAATGCAAGGTCTTGGGGCAATGTTTTTCCTTATTCCTGGTCCTAAAATGATTTGGCAATTTGGAGAACTGGGATATGACTTTTCAATTAACTGGCCATCTGGAACCGAGGAAACTAGAGTAGATGCTAAGCCCGTTCGATGGAATTACATGTGGGAGGAACCGCGACAAGTTCTTTACAGCGTTTGGTCGGCACTGATTAAACTCAAGCACGAGCAACCTGTTTATTCTTGTACCGATTATGGTTTAGATCTAGGAGGAACAGGCAAACGAATGTGGCTGAGTCATCCTGATATGAACGTGAGCGTGACGTACAATTCAGATGTTACTGGGTTTGACATGACTCCTGATTTTCAGCATACCGGAACGTGGTACAACTACTTTACTGGAGAGCCTTACGAGGTGAATCAAACCAGTCAGACGTTGTACTATGGGCCTGGCCAGTACTATGTATTCACGGATCAACCACTGCCGATCCCAGATACTTCTTTCGTTCCATTTCCTGAGGAAAACCCAGATGACATTTCCGAAACAGATCGGTCTGCTTTGAAGGTTTATCCAAATCCAACAAGTAGTTCTGCGATTATTGAATTCGAGCTTGATGGAGAAAACTTACAGAGTATCGAAGTACTTGATCTCATGGGCCGAACTGTTGACCAATTGAATATTTCAAATTCCAGAAACGCTGGACTGAACCGATTTAAGTGGAATGCTGATGGCTTTGAAAATGGCCAATACATTTTCAAAGTTGTGACCGATAAGCAGATCAGATCTAAAATGATTGCGATTCAGCGTTAATTGTTGATCAAATCATTACCCGACTCACTCATCGGGACAATGCAACTGTTATTTTTGCGCCATGGCGGAAAAGCAATTCAAGCATAATGTAGACGAAAGTCCTAAGATGTTTGAGAATCCATTTTTGGATTACTTCTCGAGAGTACACGTGGCAGTAGTGCCAATCATTTTTGTGCCTTTTATCGGGTATTTCATTTATAAGGGGTTGTTCATGTTGAATGTACCTGCACTTCAATTCGTAGGCTTGTTTGCTGCAGGAATTGTCGTTTGGACATTCTTTGAATATTGGTTCCACCGGTTGTTTTTTCATTACGAGCCAACATCCAAGGCTGGTAAGCGGTTCATTTTTATGGCGCACGGCATTCATCACGATTATCCAAACGATTCCTTGCGTTTGGTAATGCCACCTACTGTTAGCTTGCTTTTGGCACTAATTGTCTACTGGACATTATTCGGGATTATTCAAGATACCGCCATTACAACTGCTGTTTACGCAGGTTTTGTTTTTGGCTATTTGGTTTATGATTTAATGCATTACGCTACTCATAACTCCAATTACAAGGGCAAATGGTTTCAGAAGATCAAGAAAAGCCATATGCTTCACCACTATCAAAATGGTGACAAAGGCTACGGTCTTAGTAATGTTGTATGGGATCACATTTTCGGCACGCAGTTTCCAAGTAAGTCGGAATCCAAATAGTTTTCTTTTTGTTGATTAATAGGGCAGTTCAGCGCCTTAATGAATTAGAATTTGGGCTAAATTGAGCCTTTCAAATTCCTAATGCCACCATTTATATGAGTGCCACTAAACCACGGTTATCGTTCTGGCAAATCTGGAACATGAGTTTCGGATTTCTAGGAATTCAATTCGGTTTTGCCCTTCAAGGGGGAAACATGAGCCGAATATTCCAAACACTCGGAGCCGCGAAGGATGATATTCCGATGTTGTGGATCGCAGCTCCGTTAACGGGTTTATTGATTCAGCCCATCATTGGGTACATGAGTGACCGCACGTGGCACGTCAAGCTTGGAAGAAGAAGACCATACTTTCTTTTGGGCGCTATACTAAGTACGGTTACGCTCATATTTATGCCGCATTCCCCAGAGTTGTGGGTTGCTGCAGGCTGTCTGTGGATGTTGGACGCATCCATAAATATTAGCATGGAGCCATTTAGAGCTTTGGTGGCGGACAAACTACCCGAAGAACAGCGTAGCTACGGATTCGTAATTCAGACATTGATCATTGGAATTGGTACTTGGGTTGCCAGCAATTTGCCTTGGTTGGTGAGTACAATGGGTGTGAGTAATGAAGCACCGGAAGGGGTTGTGCCCGATTCGGTGAAGGTGGCTTTTGCTATTGGTGCTGCGGTCTTTTTGGGATCGGTACTCTTCACCATTTTCACTACAACGGAATATCCTCCAGAGGATATGGACGAGTTTGAAAAGGAGAAAGGAGAAGGTGGTTTATTCCACGGATTGAAAGAGATTTTCGGAAATATCGTGGCCATGCCAATGGTGATGAAAAAGCTCGGAATTGTTCAATTTTTCAGCTGGTTTGCATTCTTTACAATGTGGACGTTTGCAACGCCAGCATTGACCGAGCATGTCTTCAATGCGGCCGATCCAACCAGTCCCGAATATCAAGAAGCCGCCAATCTCGTCAGTTCGTACATGGGAACGTATGGACTGTCATCAATGGCTTTTGCGTTGCTGCTCACTTTCATTGCTGGCAAAGTTCGAATCAATAGAAAGTTCGTACACATGGGTAGTTTGATTATTGGCGGGCTCGGATTCATCTACATGTATTTTGTGAAAGATCACGTTATGCTTCAGGTGTCCTTCGCCTGTATCGGCATTGCTTGGGGAAGTATTCTGTCAATGCCTTACGCCATGCTTTCGGGCTCGATTGACGCCAAGAAAATGGGGCTGTTTATGGGCTTGTTCAATATGTTTATTGTTATTCCACAGATTGTGGCAGCCCTTGGTGGGGTTAACTGGGCGTACAAAACTTTGCTGGGCGAGGCCACTATCAATACAATGATCTTGGCTGGAATATCATTGATCTTGGCAGGACTTTGTAATCTTTTAATCACTGAAAAGGAGGCAATCAAGTAACTGAGTGTTCATTTGTCATTTACGAAGCCAACCAACTCTCAACTAGAAACTCACAACTAGCAACTAAACCAATGTTTGTAAAAAGAAATTTCGGATTAAAGAATCTGTTCCTGTTCTCCTGGCATCACATCGTGTGGCTATCTCTTTGGGGAACAGTGCCGGTTTTGATCCACAATTATGCCCATGATTATTGGGTTTCTGTACCATGGTTACCTGTTTCATTGATAGGTGTAGCGGTAGCATTCTTTGTGGGGTTTAAAAATAATGCGGCCTACGAAAGAATGTGGGAGGCTCGGAAAATTTGGGGCGGAATTGTGAATTCAAGTAGGGCATGGGGCAGTATTTCAAAGAGCTTTGTGAGCAACCTATTTAGAAACGCTCACTTACAAGATGATGAGCTGTACAAGATTCACAAACGGTTGATTTATCGACATATCGCTTGGCTCTACACACTTCGTGGACAATTGCTGCAGCCAGCACCTTGGGAACACTTACATGGAGGGTCGAAAGGGATGTCTAAAATGACCAATAAAAGAAGGAAATCAGCCCTAGGTGAATACGATACAGACGCTGTTCAAAAGCAGATAGCACCTTTCATGAAAGACTTGGAATGCACGACTGCAATAAAGCACAGCAATGTAGCTACCGCCATTCTGGACTATCAATCTCAAGATTTGAAGAAGCTAAGAGAAGAAGATCTGATAGATGATTTTCGGCACATGGAAATGCAGAAAGTGATCAACGATTTCTACATCCATCAGGGAAAATGTGAGCGTATCAAGAAGTATCCGTTTCCACGTCAATATGGTTCAACAAGTTTCTATTTCGTTAGTCTGTTCATCTTCCTTCTGCCTTTTGGACTACTACCTGAGTTCGATAAACTGGGTCATGATCTGGTCTGGTTGAACATTCCTTTTACGTTAATTGTAGGTTGGGTATTTGTAATGATGGAATTGGTCGGAGACTACAGCGAGAACCCATTTGAGGGTCTAGGAAATGACATTCCTATGAATGCCCTTTGTAGAACAATCGAGATTGATCTTAGAGAGATGTTAGCGGAGAAGGATGTTCCACCACCTATTGAAGCAAAGAATGGTGTGTTGATGTAATCACTCAATCTAGCAAACAGTAATTTAGCAAAGTGCCCAAGGAGATTGACATACTTGAATTATCGGAATCCATTAAAAATGGTGAACGAGTTGCTTTGGGCAAGGCAATTACGCTGGTTGAAAGTACTCGCCCTCAGGACCAAAGCCTTTCATCCCAATTGGTAACGGAATGTTTAAAGCATTCTAAAGCCTCAAAGCGTATTGGAATAACCGGTGTTCCGGGAGTAGGTAAGAGCACATTCTTAGAGGCCATCGGAATGCACCTTTGCGAAAAAGGCGAGAAGGTGGCCGTTCTAGCAATCGATCCCAGTTCTGAAATTACTGGAGGTAGCATTTTGGGAGACAAAACCAGAATGGAGCAATTGTCTCAGCATGAGAATGCATTTATTCGGCCAAGTCCAAGTAGGGGGAATTTAGGTGGAGTAGGAAGGAAGACCCTAGAAACCATCATCCTTTGCGAAGCTGCTGGGTTTACCAACATCTTTATAGAAACGGTTGGTGTTGGGCAATCCGAGACTGCGGTTCATCATTTGGCGGATATGTTTGTCTTGCTTGTATTGGCAAGCGCGGGTGACGAGCTTCAAGGCATTAAGCGTGGCATTATGGAAATGGCCGACCTAGTTGTCATCAATAAAAGCGATGGTGCTCAACTAGACCTAACCGCTCATGCAAAAGCGGCTTACCACAGTGCTTTGCATTTATTCCCAGCCAAGGATAGCGAATGGACAGTCGGTGTTCAAGATGTATCGTCCATTGAAGGGCGAGGAATTGACGAAACTTGGAACCGAATCGATTCATTCTTCAATCACGTAATGGTTAACGGGTATTTGGGTCATCATCGAAAGACTCAGAATCTCTTCTGGATGAACAAAGCAGTGGAAGACAATCTTGTTAACCGATTTTATTCTGATTCGAAAATCCAGTCAAAAAGGGAGGAACTAGAGAGACAGGTGCTCTCTGGAGAGCTCAGTCCGTTCGAAGCTTCTCAAAAGCTTTTAGAATAAAATGCTAGTC
>JBLFWJ010000164.1:0-7321 GCA_047611425.1 Bacteroidia bacterium
ATTCCATGTAATGATGTCGAATGCGGTGATTACGGCACGTGTGACGAAAGCACCGAACTATGCAATTGTGATCCAGGCTTTTCAATCAGCGCTACAACTGGTCTTTGCGCTTGTCCCGAAAATTCGGCCTATTCCGATACGGCTCAAATCTGCATTTGTGACGAAGGCTGGTTGATGAACCCGCTTACAAGCACCTGTTTCAACCCTTGCGACCTGATAAATTGTGGCTTGAATGGCAGTTGCGATTTTTCAACTGGTGAATGCAATTGTGATCCAGGATACGGGCCGGAAAACCTCAGCCCTTGTGAAGCCTACAATTTGAAGTTTGAGAGTGACTGGACAGGATCTCACGTTGACCAAAACAGCACGAGTACGGGTCCATACACCATGACATTAATTGCTATGCAGGAACCAGATCGGGTCCTCTTCCAGAATTTCATGAATTTATATTGCCAAGGCCCCCAGCTAGCTGTAGATGCAGACGGAACGGTCGCGGACCCAGGCCAAACAGGCGGAAGTTTAAACTCAGTATGCCCTCAATGGATAATTTCCGCAGCTTCTTTCGAATTGATAAACGGCAATACTTTGGAAGTAATCGCGACTGTCACCCCTGGAATAAGTGGGCCACCACAGAACCTTATAGGCACCTACTTAAGGGACTAATCAAAATTTTAACAAAAAACTCAGGAAACTTTTAAACAACTTAAAGTTTCCTGAGTTACTTTTGCGACCGATATGGATGCGAAGGTTCAACAGATCATAGCCCAAGTTAGCCCGTTGCTTATGCGATACGGGGTAAAAAGCCTGACGATGGATGACATCGCCAAGCATCTTGGTATCTCCAAGAAAACGCTTTATCAAATAGTTTCCGACAAGGCAGACTTGGTTGAAAAGGCCATGATGCTTTACATGCAATTTGAAATGGCTGCAATGGAAGCCATAAATGAAAAAAGCAAAAATGCTATTGAGGAACTGATTGAAATCAGTGGCCACATGAACCAGCATCTTACTCAGATGCATCCTTCAATTCTTTTTGATCTTGAGAAATATTATCCCGCCTCTTTTAGGCGATTTGAGGAGTACAAATCAGATTGTGTTCTTGCACACGTACAGCAGAATCTTCAAGATGGCATTGACCAAGGACTCTATAGAGAGAATTTAAACATTCCAATTGTTGCTCGACTTTATGTGGCTCGGATTGATTCTCTTTTCGACCCAAAAGTTTTCCCAGCTGGAGAATTCAATTTGCAAGAAGTTTTTCTTGAGCACATTAGATATCACATACGAGGCGTAGCTAATGAGACTGGAGTTGCCTACCTCAAAGAGCGATTTAAACAACCCGATAAGGACACCCCGATCTTTTAAGACGGAACACATGAATCACACCATCCTACTTATTTCGACACTATTTCTTTCCTGGTCTGTAATGGCACAGGAATCGAAACCAATGCAACTTTCGATTCACGATGCCGTGGGATACGCATTGGAAAACAACATTAAAACCAAAGCTGCGGAGATTGACATAATCCAAGCGAAAAAGGATGTTTGGACGCAAGCTGCTAAAGGGCTTCCTATCGTCAATGGAAGTGTCAATTTCACTAATTTCATTGACATTCCGACAACTGTTGCGCCTTCGGATGCATTCGGTTTTCCTGATTACCTAACTGATTTTTTAGGCGGTGTTTCCCAGCAAACTGGAGTTCCGATTAATGCTCCTCCTCCATCAGGAGATGGCACTACAGAACTTCAATTTGGCCAGCCTTACAATATGGATGCTGGAATCTCTGTAGGTCTCCAACTTTTTGATGGGTCTTACATTATTGGTGTGAAAGGTGCGCGTGGCTTTGAGAAGTTGAGGAAAGATCAAGCTAGAATGACCGATAATGAAGTAGAGACTATTGTTGCCGAGGCTTACTACACCTCTCAAATAGCCAAGGAAAATGTTAAGCTGCTTGGTCAAAACATTGAAAACGTGGAGAGTACGCTGAATCAGACCACTAAATTATATGAAGCTGGTTTCGCAGAGGAGATGGACGTTGAGCAACTAGATCTTCTCATCAATTCATTAAAGAATCGATCTAAAATGGCCACACGTCAACATGCGGCTACACTTAAGTTGCTCAAGTATCAAATTGGCATGGATGTCAATACACCCATTGAACTGACAGATGACCTAGAAACTATCTGGGCAATAGAATCCGACTCATCTCTATTGGCCCGAGAATTCAGCCTAGATGATAACCTTGCTTATGATCTTGCACAGCAGGATGTTGTTCTTCATGGTTATTTGGTCAAGCTTCAAGAAGCGAATTATTACCCAAAACTGCACGCATTTTTCAACCATAAACAGCAAGCATTTCGACAGGATTTCGACTTCTTCGATTTCAGTAAATCATGGTATCCACAAACATTATGGGGAATCCAATTGAAAGTTCCAATCTGGGATAACCTTGGTGGGGCAGCGGCTATCAAAAAAGCGAAGCTTGAACAAGAGAAAGTCAAAAACCGACTTTACGACCTCGAACAAGCTTTGACGATGCAGTACACAATTGCGGTGGATGATTTCAATTCTGCGTTAGAGCAATTAGAGAATAGCACTAAGAATATTGACCTCGCAGAACGGATTCAAAAGAAAACATTGATCCGCTATAATGAAGGTCTTGCAAGCAGTATGGAACTGACCACTGCTGAAAATCAATTAATTACCGCTCAAACGGAATACATCAATACCCTGTTCAACGCTATGGATGCCAAGCTTGGATTGAAAACGGTTGTAGATAATAATTAGCGAAAAGCGACCAGCGAACAGGATCGACAAGGTTTAGGGAAAATTGAAAAAACAAAGCACCAAATATCAACTGAAACTTGAAGCTAAAAGCTCACAAAAACGTTGACCAAAATCACTTGAAGCTCGCAGCTTGAAACTAGCAACTTATAAAATATAGATATGAATTCAGTCAAATACATCATCGGAATAGTGGCATTAGCAAGCCTTATCGCCTGTGGCGGTGAAGAAACACTTGAAAGCAAAAAGGCACTTCTTGACCAAAAGAAAGTAGCCTTAGCCACTTTGGAAAATGAAATCAGCAAGCTGAAAACGGAACTGGAATCGTTGGATTCTACTTCTACTAAAAAGGAAGAGGACGCTGGGATTCTGGTAGAATTGAAAAACATTCAACCTGAGTTGTTCAATCACAAAGTGGAAGTGAATGGCGTTATCCAAGCAGAGCAGATTGCCAATGTAAGTCCTGAAATGGGAGGGCAAATCCTAAGCGTTTCAGTGAAGGAAGGTGATAACGTTACCAAAGGGCAGGCACTAGCTAGATTGAACACGGCAGTTCTTCAATCCAGCCTGTCGGAAATTGACAATGGAATTGAATTGGCTACAACCGTTTACGAACGTCAAAGCAGACTTTGGGAGCAGAAGATTGGATCAGAGATTCAATATCTACAGGCAAAAAACAACCTAGAGAACCTTCAGAAGAAGAAGGAAACGCTTCAAACACAAGTTGGAATGGGAACCATCAAGGCGCCATTCAATGGAGTAGTTGACAAAGTATGGATGAAAGCAGGCGAAATGGCTGCACCGGGCATGCCTTTAATCACTGTGGTTGACATGTCAAAAATGAAAGTTTTGGCCGATGTATCCGAGCGGTACGCTGCGGTGGTAAAGAAGAATGCCATGGTTGATGTAAACTTTCCATCCTTTGGAATGGAGTTGAAAGCACCAATTAGAACAGTCGGTAATGTGATCAATCCATTGAACAGATCTTTCTCCGTTGAGATAACAGTTCCGAATCCGGAAAAGACGTTAAAGCCAAACGGAATGGCCACAATTTTGATTGAGGATTTTGCAGCAGACAGCGCCATGGTTGTTCCTGCAATTGTAGTTGGTCGTGACCAAAAAGGTGACTTCTTATATGTGACTAAATCAGAAGGAGGCACTAGCAAAGCATACAAGACTTACGTGACAACAGGCATGACCAGCAATGGCAAAACGATGGTTACCACTGGCCTTGCTTCGGGAGATAATGTAGTTGTGGCAGGATACAACGAGATTGCTAGCGGAGACATAGTTCGAGTTCAACCGTGAAAGTTTCAAGTCCTGAGTTTCGAGTGGCGAGAACAGGTATACTGTGTAGAGTGAGTTAAAAGTTCAAAAAATAAATTTTTCCAATCTGAGAATAAAGGTCGCGAAATAAGCCTACCAGGCTCAAAACTCGCGGCTCGCAGCTCACAGCTAAGTTGAAATGAGTCAAGAAAATAAAAACAGCGTGATTAAAGAGTTTGGCCTGTCCACGCTTGCGCTGAAAAACAGCACGAGTGTGCTCATTCTGACCTTCCTAATAATGGCAGGTGGAATTTTAGCCTACACGACTATGCCGAAGGAATTGTTTCCTGAGGTTGTGATGCCACAGATCTATGTGAGAACAGTTTACCCGGGTAACTCTCCTGTGGATATTGAGAACTTAATTACTCGTCCGATTGAGAAGGAAATCAAGCCTTTGAAAGGCATCAAAAAGATGACCTCTACTTCAGTACAGGATAACTCGATCATCATTGTAGAATTCAACACGGATGTCCCAGTTGAAGAGGCTTTATCGGATGTAAAAGACGCTGTGGATAAGGCGAACAGCGAACTACCAAGTGATCTAGACATCGATCCAATGGTGATGGAAATCAACATGAGCGAAATGCCCGTGATGAACATCAACTTGAGTGGCGATTACAGCGTTGATGACCTGAAGGAATACGCAGAAATACTACAAGACAAAATTGAAGTCATCAGTGAAATTTCATCTGCTGACATCCGAGGTGCGCTTAACCGCGAGATAAACATCAATGTGGATTTACATGCGATGGAGCGCGTAGAAGTCAGTTTTACTGACATTGAAAACGCCATTGCTTATGAGAACATGAGCATTTCGGGTGGCGACATTCTGATGGATGATACGAGGAGAACTATCCGAATTTCTGGTGAATACGAGACCATGCAAGAGCTCGAAAACACTATCGTGAAAGCCGAATTCGGAAACATTATTTACCTCCGAGATATTGCCAACGTTGAGGATGGCTACAAAGAACGAAACAGTTACGCCCGTTTGGGAGGCGACCCAGTTGTGTCTATTGACGTGGTAAAGAAATCTGGGGAAAACCTACTTGCCGCAACCGAACGAATCAAAATCGCATTGGACGAATGCAAGGCCAACAATTACCCAAGTGATTTAAAAATCACCATTACAAATGATCAAAGTGATCAGGTAAAAAGCCAATTATTAAATCTCGAAAACAGCATTTACTCTGGAGTTATTCTAGTTGTAATGGTGTTGCTTTTCTTCCTCGGTTTACGGAACGCACTTTTTGTAGGTGTGGCCATTCCACTTTCCATGTTGATGAGTTTTGTAATCCTCTCTGCCATGGGTGTGAGCATAAATATGATGGTGCTTTTCGCATTAATCTTGGCACTAGGAATGTTGGTGGATAACGGTATCGTGGTAATTGAGAACATTCACCGTCAGTTTCACGAAGGAAAAACAAGAATGCAAGCTGCACGTGAAGGTGTGGGCGAAATTGCGGTACCAATTATCTCCTCTACGGCTACCACATTGGCAGCATTCTTCCCGCTCCTTTTCTGGAATGATTTGATGGGAGAATTTATGAAATTCTTACCAATCACGTTGATAGCGGTACTTGGTTCAAGCCTGTTTGTCGGCTTGGTTATCAACCCCGTATTGGCATCGTTGTATATGGTTCATGGTGATGAAGAGAAGAAAACCAACTTTAAGAAATTGATGATGTGGGTTGGGATTGAGGCGGTTTTGAGCGCGATCTTTTACTTAACCGATAACTTCTCGCTAGGAACATTATTCGCAGCATTGGCCATTTTAACCTTACTAAATGGGATTGCCTTAAAACCTGCTTCCCAGTGGTTTCAGAACAAGTTATTGCCTTGGATGGAAAAGAAGTATGTGAGTACGATGGAATTCGCGCTTACTTCTTGGCGGCCATTTGTATTCTTCGGAGCTACGATTGTAGTGATGTTTGCTTCCTTCATTTTTGTTGGAATTGTGGGCCCGCAAACCGTTTTCTTCCCAGAAAATGAACCTAAATACATCAATGTTTTTGTCGAGACAGCACCGGGAATGGACATTGAGGAAACCAACCGAATTGTCCTGAAGATGGAAGCCGAAGTCAACACAATTGTTGACCCATACATGGAAGCAGTAAACTCTATCGTGACCAATATTGGTGAAGGTTCTGCCGACCCAATGGACGGCCCACCTGCTGGTGAAACACCAAATAAAGCCAAGATTACTGTTGCGTTTAAGGAGTTTGAAGATCGAATGGGAATCTCGAGTTCTGAGGTAATGCGAAAGCTTTCTGACAATCTTCTAAAACACCCTGGAGTCATAGTAAACGTTCAGAAGAACAACGAAGGCCCTCCTGTAGGTAAGCCTATAAACATTGAGGTAACTGGCGAAGATTTCGAGAAGTTGATTGCTGTTGCGAATGAAATCAAGGCTGAAGTAGAGGCAGTTGATATACCTGGTGTAGAGGGATTGAAATTGGATCTTGAAACCGGTAAGCCCGAACTTTTGATAAATATTGACAGAGGCCGAGCAAGAGCATTTGGATTGAGCACTGCTCAGATTGGAAGCACAATTCGTACTGCACTCTTCGGTAAAGAAGTGAGTAAATACAAAGATGGCGAGGACGACTATCCAATCATGCTCAAGCTGCAAGATGACTACCGATACAAGGTCAGTTCTCTTTTAAATCAGAAGATCACATTCCGAGATATGACCACGGGTAAAATCAAGCAAGTGCCGATTTCTGCAGTGGCTGACATTTCCTTCTCAACTTCCTATGGAGCGGTTAAAAGACGTGATCAGGATAGAACCATCACCATTTGGAGTAACATTATCGAAGGGTATAACGCTGCTGAGATTAATGCACAGATTCAAGATTTATTCGGTGACCGTGCAATGCCTGATGGTTATCAAGTAAGCTTTACAGGAGAGTCCGAAGAGCAAGAAAACGCAGCAGCATTCTTGATGAAGGCTTTTGCAATCGCCATTGCGTTGATTGTTTTGATCCTTGTATCACAGTTCAATTCTGGTATTAAGCCTTTGATAATTGTAGGATCAGTTGCCTTTAGTACAATCGGTGTATTCCTTGGTATTATCCTTTTTGGAGATACTATTTCCGTAATCATGACCGGAATCGGAATTGTATCCTTAGCTGGAATTGTGGTGAACAACGCGATTGTACTCATCGACTATATCGATCTTACTCGAGAAAGGCGAAAGCTTGAATTAGG
>JBLFWJ010000165.1:0-7240 GCA_047611425.1 Bacteroidia bacterium
ATATTGAGTTGGCTTACAAATCAGAAAAAGGGAAGTACGCAGGTAAAATTGATTCCTTGAAGCGCTTTCTTTCAGTGGACTCTTTCACTGTGATAAAAGCGATAGGATCTGTCCCTGACACATTAACAGAAGAACAAGCAGTAGAACTTGGATTGGTTAGTCGGGACACTCTTCAAATCAGCGTATTTGATAGCATCGTTAAAGGAGCTGACCTTAATGAATTTTTCATTATTCCCTTTAGTGAAAATGCTGAGTTTGACTTAGCAGCGGGTACGGTTGAAAGAAACCAAGTAAAGGTTAATGTATTCGAGGCAAAGGCAAGTAATGCTGACATCTTTCCAGATATTGACCTTACTCGTTTTGAGATCAACCCAGAGGCTGGTCTAAGCGTAGGTTCGATGACAGAGCCAAGTACCAGTGGAAACTGGGAGTAATACTAAGTTGTCATTGACTCAGCCTGCGTTAGTTGTCTCAGCTGACAGGATAGGAAAAGATTTTGTTCCTAATAATCGACCGGTTTGTCAAATAGGGCGATCCACAATCATTCACTCAATTTATTCTCAAGACCTTCTTGATTTGGTAGAGCTTAAGGTCTACCGTTTCCCCTATGCCGTTGACGATAATACCTGGGGTACTGAGATTGCTTCAATCTTAGAATTGATAGACGTTTCAAATCCGATTTTTCTTATTGAGCCTTGTGGTTTTGCCCTCATTCCTAAATCGCTATATGAAGAAGGAGCGATTGAATCGTATTTCGAGCTGCAGGGGACAGAATTGAACGGAAAGCCAGTATCCAATTATCAAGGCCACGATTCAGATAATCGGATTATTTCGCATTACCCCTCAAGTCTAAACGACATTTTAGCCGGTGGCGAAATCATTATCGACCTATGCCCTATTCTCGCATCCATTTCAAAAGAAAAAGACGCTAACATTCATCTGGTGATTCGTGACGAGCATATTGACGTGGTTCTTTCTAAAAAGGAAGTCGTAATGATGAATCGATTCAATGCCGATCAAGAAAATGACATCCTTTATTTCTGCGTTGCTGCTGCAGAGCAAATCGGACTAAATATTGATGATGTAATCATCAACCTGTCCGGTAACGCTGAGAAGTTGGATTCTTTGCACGGCTTGTTTGCCAAGTACTTCAAAAAGCTTCAGAAGCTGACCACTCCGAAAAAAGTAAAAGTGCCATACGGTTTTATGGATGTTAACCCAGCGGTCTGCTGGCCAACTTTAAATATCCATTTATGCGTGTAATTGGTGGATCACTAAAAGGGCGCGTTTTTCATGCACCTAAAAATTTACCAACTCGGCCAACAACCGATCAGGCCAAAGAAGGACTTTTTAATATTCTCAACAATCGAATTGACCTGACCGAATGCAAAGTCCTAGACTTGTATTCTGGCATTGGCTCTATGAGTTTGGAATTTGCATCTAGAGGTGCCAATTCGGTCACTGGTGTTGACCAAAATCCCAAATGCGTTCGATTTCAGCAAGAATGCGCAGACAACTTTAAAGTAGAGACCTGGGACATTTTACGGTCGGATGTTCTCCGATACCTACCGAATGCTCCTGGTCAATTTGACGTGATTTTTGCAGACCCTCCTTATGATATTCCTGATCACAAGAGAATTCATGAACTGATTATTGAGTTTGATTTGCTTAAACCTGGTGGGTTGTTCGTCTTAGAACATGAACACGGTTTACCGACAGAAACTTGGAATGGATTTGAGCAGTTACGGAAATATGGCCGAGTCCACTTTTCGTTTTTTGATCAGAACCTGATGTAGTATTCCTTCATCATTTCTTGAAATCGAACGGTATAAGTTCGATTTTCACTTTCCCCTTCCTCAAGCGTAATTTCCTGCTCAATGCAGGGTCCTTGTGATTTTTCAAATTCTATCAACACACGCTTAAAATCGAATTCTGGAGCTGGTCGCACTAAGAGTTTACGGGTAGGATAGAACCCCGAAGACTGTGCTGATTCAATCCAGAGCTGCAGATCTGAAAAGGGTACAACCAACGAAAGCCTAGCATCTTCATTTGTTAATCTAGCTGAACATGCCATAAGTTCTGATGGATCAAGACTATCTGTATGCTTGGCCTTTTGTAACGTGTCGGAATCTGGTTTTGACGAGGATTGGAAGAACGGTGGATTGCAAACAACGTGGTCATATTTCTCTTCGCTGCTTCCTGCAAAGTCTTGAATTGCCTCATTCTTTACCCTCAGTCCACCAAATGAACTACGCTGGAAATTGTATTCGGCTTGAGAAGCTGCGTTGACATCCAGCTCAACCGCTGTAATCGATGCCTGAGTTCGCTGAGCCATCATCATGGCTATAACTCCAGTTCCTGTTCCTATTTCTAAAATTGAATTACTCCTAGAGACATCTGCCCAAGCGCCAAGCAAAACAGCATCGGTACCAACTTTAAACCCACCAATGTGAGACCAGACTGCAAATTGCTTGAATTGAAAAACGCAATTTGGCATGGCTCGATTTTCAAAGATCTAAAAGTCCTTCAGGGAGATTCATAGAGATTGTCTTCTCCTGATCATTCACTTCGTCAATCATCTCATCAACAAATGGAATCATCACCTCTGCCCCGTTAACTTCTACAATCAAAAGTGGGTGATGATTGAGCGGGCGAACATCAACCACAGAACCAGTTGTTCCGCTTGTAAGGTCCTTCAATGTAAATCCAATAATTGGGTAAACTTCGCTGTCGTCTTCTTCAGGCATGGCTTCAATTAGCACTTCTTTTCCGACCAACTTCTCTGCCTTTTCCATAGAATCAATCCATTCAAATTGAATGATAAACCCACCGGAACCCTTCTTAAGGGTTTCTATAAAAAAAGGAACCGGTCCTTGTATATCTACAAAGACCGGTTCTTCGGTTGTCAATTCATAATTAGAAGAGCCCTTAACTAAAACTTGACCCAGAACACCATGTGTTCTGGCTATATAGCCCAGCACTTGCATTTCGTGCGGGAGCATAAAGTTTTATGCTTCAGCAGGCTTGTCGCCTTCTTCTTTTGCCTCTTCAGCAGGAGCTTCTTCTGCAGCTGCCTCAGCAACAACAGGAGCTTCTTCCTTTACTTCTTCCGCAACTGGAGCTTCTGCAACTGGTGCTTCTGGTGCCGGAGCTTCTTCAGCTGGTGCAGCCTCTGCTTCAGGAGCAGCCTCCGCAACTGAAGCTTCTTCCGTAGCTGCCTCAGCAGGAGTTTCCTCAACAACAGGAGCATTTGCAGCTTCCAATTCAGCAGCTAGTGCTGATCGCTTTGCAGAGATATCGGCAGCCATTGCTTCCTTCTTCTCAGATTCAGCCTTCAATCTAGTAGAAGTTTCTGCTTCTGCCTTTTTCTGAAGATCATCAATCTTACCGGTTACTTTACCTTCTTTATCAGAAAGCCAAGCTTGGAAACGCTTTTCTGCTTCTTCTTCTGTGAAAGCACCTTTGCTCACACCTCCTAGAAGATGCTTCTTGTACATAATTCCTTTGTAGGAAAGGATTGCCCGGCAGGTATCGGTTGGCTGAGCACCTTTCATAATCCAATCCATTGTGCTATCGAAGTTTAGGTCGATAGTTGCTGGGTTGGTATTAGGGTTGTAGGTACCCAATTTTTCGATCATCCTCCCATCTCGTGGGGCACGACTATCTGCTACGACAATGTGAAAATAGGCGTATGCCTTTTTTCCGTGTCTCGCTAATCTGATCTTAGTTGCCATTTACTTATTTAAGGTTAAAATTTCGGGGTGCAAAGATGCGACAATTAATCCGAAAATAAAACACCTTTTACAAGCCTCTTTTTCGGTCGTATATCTGACTCTTCGATCATTTTAACATTCCTCTAAACAACAGGTGCTAGAAATGAGCGTTATCTACCCAAATCCAGCACCATGATTATTGCACTAACGTTGTTTGCCACTACCCTTTTACTCTATCTGTATGATCTACAAGAGCAACAGGAACAATAGTTTATCGAACTACAGTAAATTTCTTTTGATATCTGCTTCCGTCATTCTGCAGAATCAATTCATACGTTCCAGGAAAAAAGTCCGCTGTATTCACACTAATCTTTGATTGGCCGGTTCTCAATTGAATAGCTGATTCAGTCTTCACAATTCGTCCCATCACATCAACAATATTCAAGTTAAGCTCGATTGGTTCATTCACTTCTAACGTTGCAATTAGAACCGTTGTTACTGGATTAGGAAATACGTTGATGTCACTAACACCTTCAATTTCGGCAATGGAGTTGCCGTCTCTTGGCTCCCAGATGTACAACTCATCTACCGCTGCTTCAATCAAACTACCACCGTCAAGGTTTTGACCGAGTCTTATACTATCAGAAGCAACAAACCGCATTTGAAACGTAGAGGTTACTGGTAGGTAATCCGACACACGGAATGCCACTCTTCTCCAACTCATGTCTTGAGTAAGTGTGTTTTCAAAACTGACCCAATTCGTACCATCGCTGGTTAGCTCAACCTGCCACCAATCGGCTCCTGGATTTGCACCTCCTGGAGGCCCATTCGTGTAGTAACGATAGTAGGTTACTGCGGGATCATCATATTGGGTTAGGTCGAATACAGGTGTAACTAAGGTTGTTTTACCACCATCAACATCATTCTCACCAATTCCACCTCCAACAGATCCATTGCCAGTTAATGCACAAGCAACATTACCGCCACCGGTTGTGACATCTGCATCCGTTTGAACCATTACCCCATTATCTGCAAATGAAGGAATTGGGATATCAATCACCCATATCCCCGTAGTAGCATCATCACTCGGTAAGCCCTCGGTCCAATTTCCTTGTTGATTGTCGAAGTCTTCAAACTGAGCAGTTTCGTAACCAACCATTATGAAGTTGGGAACGTTTGGATATGGTTCCAAGTGAGCCGCAACAGGCCTTACTCCTGAAAGGGAACCATCTAGATTTACCAGCCCCACGAAGTAACCAATCACGGTTCCGTTTGGCTGACCCGGAATTGTAGCCGAGTATTCAATACCAGAAGTATTGACTAAATCAAGTTCCGTCAAGTTCGTTTCATCATTCAGCGCATAAAACAATTTAGCTCCATCTAAAGCCCAAGGGTAAACTAGCGTTACATCAACATTAACCGGTATGTCATCTTCGTTTGAAGCCATGATAGGATCATGATCCAAAGTAGCATTGGACAAAAGTGTAATGCCATGAATTCCGAATGCCGTTACGATGTCGATGTCATTTGGTGTTCCATTTTCAATGTTGTTGTCTCCACCATTTGCAGGCACATCATCCAATTGAAGAGCTTCTACCAAAACCTCAGTAAATGCCGTTCCTTCATCTCCATTAGGAGCAGAAATAGTCGCATTAAAGGTCTCAGAAAAGAGGTCCATCATCTGCTGAACATCTCCCCAGATTACCCCAAGATCCCACCATGCACCAGCGATAATCTCACCATCTGCATGAACTTCTCCAATAATATCAATTGGATAAACTTTTGGGTCGATGTCATACCTTCGAATGAAACTCAATGGATCGCTCATGCTCGTTCCAGCCCCTAAAATCGCATTTTGAGTAATTCCCATGCCCCATATATCCGCATAACCTTCTCCCATAGCTCCATTTCCGAAATTCGCTCCTTGATCTTGGTAATACTTGTCATTAATTCCATGTCCATACTCATGGTAAACCACGTCTCCTACGTTTGCGAAAGACGTACAATCATTTCCTTCTAAGTAGAAGTTGATTGAAATACCATTGTAGAATGCATTGCAATCGCCTGCTAAGTCGACATTGGTCTGAAGTGGCACATCCATATCGGTAAATGCCGGAAACTTCGTTTTCATGTAATCATGAACAATGTTTACGTGGTAATAAGCCGACATTTCTTCAGTACTTGCATTACCATCAAAACTCACATTAGTTGGTCCGTTATTGACTGTTGTAGTAAATTCTGGTGTTACTCCATTGGTCTGCACATAACTGTAAAGACCTCTAAGTCGCACTGTTGCATTACCAGCACTCAATCCTGAACTGATGTTTCCGTTGATGTCAGCATTCATGATAGAACCACCTTGCTGAACTTCAATATTTGCTAATGGATTATTGACAGCAGTTACGAATGGATTTTCCTCGTGAACGGTTCCATTAATGCTCAAGCTTGGCCCGCCAGGTAAACTATTGCAGGTGTGTTCTTCAGGTAAGTCTTTACCATGGTCACAATGCATAACCAAATTGGTTCTGCATAAAACAACACCTGAGTTGGCATCAACTAACGTGACGTATCGTCCAGGAATCCGGGCTTCATTCATCGTTTCAATTTCCATCTCGTAAACAAGATGATACTCCATCAATCCGTTAACTGGGATTGGTAAAACCTTAAGCTCAGATTCGGGATGAATACCTGTAATCTCACCAATCATGTTGCCTTGCCCCGACTGAATTGCCGCTGCAATACTAATTGTAGGTTCAATAGAAAGATTGATGTTATGAACGTCTGCCTTGAACTGATTTACTTCGTTGTTCTCGGTCAGCTTCACTTTAACACGACTGTCGATCACCTTCAATCCCAAATGGGTTTGAGTGAAGTTTACATACGTGTTGTGCTTCCCGTTAACAACCGATGTCAATTCAAGATCATCAATATGAAGATCAAATCCAGCCAATTGATTCGAAAGGAAATTCAATGCTCGATCTTCGGCAGAAGACCCAGATGTTAAGATAGGACGGCCATAAGCCAAAGCAGGCATCATCGTTTCTTCCTTGAACTGAACGTACCAAGTACCATTGGCCGACAAGAAATCTTGCCAAGCAGCCATTTCGCGTGCGCTTCTTTGCAAAGCTTCATTCGGAACACTTTTGTTGTTGGTTATGTACCGGACTTGATTGCGGTCAGCACCGCCAGTTGGGTCGGTAGAAAATGCCATCGTAGTCGACAATAGCATAATTAGAGTAAAGATCTTTCTCATTTCTTAGTAGTGATTTATCTTAAGGTTAATGCAAACTTAGCCGAATGCTAGGATTTTGAGGTCATGTAGATGACGCGGATCCTTCAAAGATTTCACAATGGAAGAAGCGCTCAAGTCTCAAATCAAAAAGAAGATTCTCTCTCGGATCGATCTAACAAAGGATGACGTGGCCGACCTTGAGGAAATGACCAAACCTATTGCTCCTGAAAACGCCATCGGCAGAATCAGTCGGATGGATGCGATCAACAACAAAAGTGTGAATGAGGCTTCACTC
>JBLFWJ010000166.1:0-7207 GCA_047611425.1 Bacteroidia bacterium
TCGCTGGTAGTGGGTGATCACAATCATGGATCGATCCTCTGACCGAAGTTTGTTCACTCCGTTTGCAACGATTCTTAAAGCGTCAATATCAAGTCCAGAATCAGTCTCATCCAATATGGCCAACTTCGGTTGAAGCATCGCCATTTGAAAGATCTCGTTTCGCTTCTTTTCTCCTCCAGAGAATCCTTCGTTCACTCCTCGGCTAGCAAGCTGGCTATCCAATTCCACCAACGCTTTCATCTCCTTGAAGTAAGCCAAGAATTCCTTCGCCTCCATTGGGTCTTCTCCCTTGTGCTTTCGAATCTCATTCAAGGCAGCTCGCATGAAATTAATGTTGCTTACCCCAGGGATTTCCACAGGATATTGAAATGCTAGAAATAGCCCTTCTCTAGCGCGCTCTTCTGGATTCATGTCCAGCAAATCGGCTCCAGCAAAGTCAACTGCACCGCCAGTTACTTCGTAATCCTCGCGACCAGCAAGAACGGAAGCCAAGGTGCTTTTTCCAGATCCGTTAGGGCCCATAATGGCGTGTACTTCGCCTGGGTTAACCTCAAGGTTGAATCCCTTTAGAATCTCTTTCTCCTCTACCCGAGCGGATAAATCTTTTATCGATAGTAAACTCATTCTTCTTATTTCAATTGAACCGCAGAGACGCTGAGTTTTCGCAAAGGGCGCTAAGAAAATTCTTGGCGAACTCCGCGTTTGACTTTGCGTCTTGGCGGTTAAAAATCATCCTACACTTCCCTCGAGGGAAACGTTCAATAGTTTCTGTGCTTCCACGGCAAATTCCATGGGTAGCTTGTTCAATACTTCTTTGCAATAGCCGTTGACAATCATGCCAATGGCCTGTTCTGTGTCTAAACCACGTTGGTTGAGGTAGAAAATCTGATCTTCTCCAACCTTACTCGTTGTGGCCTCATGTTCAACTTGAGCTGAAGGGTTTCCACACTCGATATAAGGGAACGTGTGTGCGCCACATCGGTCGCCTAGCAACAGAGAATCGCACTGCGAGAAGTTCCTCGCGTTCTTTGCGTTCTTGTTAATCTTCACCAATCCTCGGTAGGAATTATTGCTGACTCCAGCGGAGATTCCTTTCGAAATAATCGTGCTCTTGCTGTTCTTTCCAATGTGAATCATCTTGGTGCCCGTATCGGCTTGCTGATGATTGTTGGTGACCGCAACGCTGTAGAATTCACCGATGGAATTATCACCTTTCAAAATACAAGAAGGGTACTTCCATGTAACGGCTGAACCAGTCTCAACCTGCGTCCAAGAAATCTTGCTGTAATCACCAAGGCAAATTCCTCGTTTCGTAACGAAATTGAAAATGCCGCCTACTCCTTCCTTATTACCTGGGTACCAGTTTTGAACGGTCGAGTATTTGATCTCTGCTCCTTTGTGGCTAACGAGCTCAACTACCGCAGCGTGGAGCTGATTCTCATCTCGCATCGGAGCGGTGCAGCCTTCAAGGTAGCTGACATAGCTATCCTCATCAGCAATCAAAAGGGTCCTTTCAAACTGGCCTGTATTGGCGGCATTGATTCTGAAATAGGTGCTCAATTCCATTGGGCATCTCACGCCTTTCGGGATGTAGCAGAATGACCCGTCAGAAAACACCGCTGAATTCAGCGCAGCGTAAAAGTTATCCGTTGGTGGAACCACCGAACCGAGGTACTGCTTCACCAAATCAGGATGATCCTTTACTGCCTCTGAAAAAGAGCAGAAAATGATTCCTTTTTCTCTTAATGTCTCGGTAAATGTGGTCTTGACGGAAACACTATCAATCACCGCATCAACGGCAATGTTTGAGCCTTTCACACCAGTCAGTCGCTTTTGCTCATCCAACGAAATACCCAGCTTCGCGAAGGTTTCCAGCAATTCTGGATCAACCTCGTCCAAGCTATCCAATTCCTTTTTCGGCTTTGGCGCTGAGTAAAAAATAATGTCGTTGAAATCCGGTTTGGTATACTTAACGTGGGCCCAATCCGGCTCTTCCATCGTTAGCCAATTGCGGTAGGCTTTCAGCCTCCACTCCAGCAACCATTCTGGTTCTTCTTTCTTTGCTGAGATGAATCGAACGACCCCTTCATCGAGTCCGGGAGGTGCTTGATCGGCTTCTAGATCTACCGACCAACCGTGCTCGTACTCCTTCTCTGCAAATTCCCTTAAAAGCTGATTATCCTCTGCCATCTCTCTCGATTCAAGTTTGACTTAAACTGAAAAACTCTCTCCGCAACCACATGTGCGAGAGGCATTCGGATTATTGAAAACGAATCCTTTTCCGTTCAGTCCACCCGAATAATCAAGCTCCGTTCCAACGAGATACAGGAAGCTTTTTTTGTCAACGACCACCTTCATTCCGTTGTCTACGAAAACCTTATCGGTGTCCTGAAGATCGGTGTCAAAAGTGAGTTCATAAGACAGGCCGGAACATCCACCGCCCTTTACCCCAACTCGGATAAAAGCTTCGGTCGGATTCTTTCCTTCCTCTTCCATAAGGACGTGAGCCTTCTTTTTTGCGTTTTCTGAAACTGTAATCATTCGGTTGTTTATCTACACTACAATCGGCACGGCCGAAGGTTCATCCATCACTATCTTTATTTAGATTAATTCTAAATAAGGTCGATTTCAAACGACAAATATACCTAAAAGAGGGTATTCCATAACTATAAATGGTGATGATTTTTAGAATGGGCTGAAGCCAATTCCGACCGAAAGAACGTTAGCCGGTGTTCCAGTTCCTTTCTTGAAGACTTGAGACAACCCGTAGTAACCAATCACATAGAAATTGGCGTAGCCTGCACGGAGGGTGACTCCATATTTGATGGGGTTCAAATTTTCAATATCGTATGATTTGAATTTGCTGCCTAGGTTCACACGGTTTTGTAGAAAATCCTTCTCTGTTGTTGTTTTGGTATGGCTTTGAACAAGAAACCCTACTTCAAAACCTAGAGCAATCGAAGCTCGCTTTCGTTTTTTTCCTTGGCTTTTCGATCTCCATCGGACCTCAAAAGGAATGTCGATATAGTTAAGTGAGATTTTGGTTTGCTTCAAGGTAGCGCCTGAGAAAAATGAAGTATCCATCTTGGTGAACGAACCTCCATCACTTGTCAGATAATTCACTGGAAAAGCATTGCTCTTAATGTTGACCGAATTGAATCCACCTCCGAGGGCAACCGAGAACTGGCTTTTCTTGATAATCAGATCATACAGCATTGCGATGTCCACACCCCTAGAATTGTACGGGTTGATCTCGTAGTAGCTTGAAGTCTGAATTAGATTATCGGCCGTTAAACTGATGAGCATCCGCTCCTTCTTCGCTGGTTTCTTTTTGAACTTCTTGGGTTCCTTTTCGGCTTCTTGGGCGAAACCGAAATTCACCAAAACCGACATAATCAAGAATATAGAACAGAGAATTCTCATTACAAAAAATCACCTCGTATCAATGAATCAACTTTGTGAGATCCCATTCTGTTTCAAGATCCCAGTTTTCTCGAACCTCGATTTCTAAAGGGTAAAACACCGCTTGCTCCGGTTGTAGTTTTCGATTGTATCGACCTGTATCCCACTTGCCATTTCCGTTTTTGTCGAAGATTGCTTTTAGAGAATACTTACCCGGAGTTACCGCAGTTAATAAAACGGTGCCTGACCCTTTCAATTGTTCTTCGTGAATTATTTTTTGAGATTGATCCAATACTTGTACGATAATTTGCACCGAATCTGGAACGGTTAAAACCAGATCAACATTTCCCAATTCATCCGGAAGCATTGCCTTATAACCGGTGGTAATTGTATCTATATTTCCAACGCCCCTCATGTCTGTAAAGGCATTTGTAAGAATCTCGATCTCGTATCTCTTTTCAGGAATTTGATCGTAAATCAATTCGAACCTTCGCAACGTGGAATCATAAAGGTGCATCTGAAAAGGAATTTCTGTTGAATCTTGAAAGATTGAAATACTATCTACATTCAACTTAGAAACAGGATGATTGGTGGTTAGTTGCATAGGTTGAGTCGGCTTAGGCGATCGCCCATTACCACCAAATTCAACTTTCATCTTACCATCATCCTTTGTTTTACGACCCTTTTTTCCAAGGCCACCAGATCCAGATGCCTTGGCCGGAGTTGTATCCAATCTAGCTAGGGCCAATTCAACGGTATCGATTTTGCCTGCATCTGCTTGGATCAATAATTCCAAACTATCCAATTGAACATCCCTTAACCACAGATTTATGGAATCACGATTGGATGAATATTCTTTCAGCCGCCAGTTTCGAGGAAGGCCTGAAGTCACTGGTAGAACCCTGAATTCTTTCACCGGTAAATTGTACTCGAACAGTAATTGGCCAAGCCCAGAAGCGCTGGCTTTCTTCAGATATTGGGCAGTATCAGCCTCTACAAACATGAATAACTCGTGGTGTTGAGCGAGGTCTTCCATAAGCCCCAAAGAGTCCATTTCTACTTTCTCAACTTTAGATGAATCCAATTCAAGTTCATCGATTTCAATGTTCATCGAATCCGCACTGGATGAGTCCAAAACCGCTGTATCTGGCCTTGCGGGAGCCAAATCAGGAGTGACCATACTATCAAGAAAAGCTATGCTTTCCTCTGGGTTATCATAAATGTAATTGGCATTCTCATCTTTCAATGCAAAAACCTTGTAGTCGGTGTTCTTAAGATTACTTAGCTTGAAGTTTCCTTGCTCATCGGTTCTAGCGAAATAACGCGGCAGTGTATCTAACGGTAGAGAATCAACATCCTGATCATACAACATCACTAGTATCTCTTCGGCTGCTGAACCGTCAATTGCGTTAACGACTTTTCCCTGAACTTGCATGGAATCGAGGTACGATCCCGTGGAAAAAACATATGTTAATCTACCCAAAACGTTCCCTTCGTTATTGTCTCGAATTGCTTCTCCGAAATTGATCGTGTAAGTCGTATTCTCTAGTAACGAGTCCTTGAATTTTACAATCAGATTCTTTTTCTTAATCAGATATTCAGGAGATTTTTGTTGAGGAGGAGAGATCAAAATCTGGTTGGCCGGCTCATGAAGTTTGATGTATTCATCAAACTCAATTTCGATCGTATTACCAGAAAAATTGGTGTTGAACGGTTCCGGATTCATTTCTAAGATGAGCGGAGGAAGTTCATCTTTTGGCCCGCCAGAAGGTGTTACGATCTGCGCACAGGCGATGAATAGAACAAATCCCAATCCGGGAGCAAATAGTTTAAGCCAATACTTCATGTTTGTTCGAAGAATCTCTTCAACTGGCAATAGTAGCGTTTATTGAGTGTTCAAATAATTAGAGCATAACTCAGCTATTTGCTGGAGTCCTACTTGATCCGCAGCTGAGAAGTCATTCAGCCTATTGCTGTCTACGTCCAAAATCGCAGCCACTTTACCATTTCGAAATATTGGAACGACAATTTCAGATCGACTAGCTGAGCTGCAAGCGATGTGTCCAGGAAATACATCTACATCAGCAACAATAATCGTCTCGCCTTTCTCCCAAGCTGTTCCACAAACGCCTTTTCCTTTCTGAATTCGGAAACAGGCTACATCTCCTTGAAATGGGCCAAGTACCAACTCATCATTCTTCACTACATAAAAGCCAATCCAGAAAAAACCAAAAGTTTGTCGCAATGCGGCAGCAATATTCGACATGATGGCTACGTCATCTTTCTCATCACCAATCAGTGTTTCTAATTGTGGAATAAGAGAACGGTAGATCTCTTCTCTGTTTTCCGAAGTTGGAATTTGAAGTTCTTCAGCCATTGATAATGAAACTATTCATGAAACTTGAAATGGCATTGAAGCATTTTTCGGGTGCTTCCAAATGCCCCATGTGTCCAACGTTATCAATAAAATGAGTCGTTATATGTTTACATCCTTGCGTCTGCTTTTGAGCCAATTCGTTTGGTAAAACCGGGTCTTCGTTTCCGTGGACAAATAAAACCGGAACAGAGGCGTTTCTCAGTAATTCTGATTGATCCTTACGCTCCTTCATTCCTCTCGCATTGGCAATTATTCCCTGCGGGGAATGTCCTTTAGCCAAGTCGATAACAGCTTTAATCTCTGCCTTCATTTCATCATGCCGATTAGAAGCAAACAATCTTGGTATAGTCACCTCGACAAATAAATCTGGATGATCCATTATTGCATTCACTGCTCGCTCTCTGTCTGCCTTCTTGGCTTCAGAATCTCGATAAGCTGTGCTATGGAAAAGTCCAAAGCCAGTGAGCCGAGCTGGATAAAGTTCGGCAAATGCCAATGCCACATAACCTCCCATGGAGTGTCCGATCACCACACACTTCTCCACCATTTCAACCTTAAGAACAGCTAAAACGGCCTCAGCCTGTTCTTCCATTTTATGTACATATCCAGTACAATCTGATGTTCCATGACCTAGAAGATCAACGGTAATAATGTCGAATTGATCCGAGTGTTTAGTCACAAAACCACCCCACATGCTGGAATCTTCCAAAAAACCATGGAGAAGCACGAGACATTCACCCACACCCTGTCGTGTATAACCTACCTCCACACCTTTAAATTTTGTCTTCTTCACCAGAGTAATTTTGGAGCGTTTAAAGTTAGAACTAACGCCTTGGCACACTGCACTTATCATCCAGCCTAAATCAAATGAGTCGAACGATACTGATCCTTCTAACTTTTCTATTTGCCGGAATTTCTTCAGAAACAAATGCCCAAGGCAAGCTAGGTGCATTCATTGGCGGTGGCACCATGTGGTATCAAGGTGATTTGAATGAAACACCTCTTCCTCATCCAAAAACTATGCGATGGACTGCCAATGCTGGACTTTGGTGGCAGATCAATCAACGATGGGGCATGCAATTAAACTACACCGCTGGCGAAGTTTGGGGTGATGATCAATTCACAACAATAGGTAATAATCAGGCTAGAGCGTTGAAATTTCAATCTTTCATTCATGAAATTGGAATTCGTGGTACGTACGACATTCTTCGAAACGACACTTGGAATTTTCTACCCTATATAACGGTAGGTGCCAGTGCGCTCAATTTCGAGCCAAATCGAGATGGTGAGGCATTACGGACACTTCAGACCGAGGGCGTTTCGTACAGCAATTGGAACGTGGCTTTTCCATTGGGAATTGGAGCCAAATACCAGTTTGATTGCAATTGGGCTCTGAAGCTAGAAGCCAACTACCACCTCACATTAACT
>JBLFWJ010000167.1:0-7203 GCA_047611425.1 Bacteroidia bacterium
TTTGCGGTAAGAGTTGCCCAAGGAAATGTGAATAATGAAATCTTTAGGACCCCCTGAGAAATTAGGAATCTCAGAACACTGCCCAAACCACCACCTAAGAAAACGAGCGCAATTTTCTCAATCATCGGACTTTAGTCTAGATGAAACAAGTTTGTGCCCGTAAGCAGAAAAAACGGCCATTACCCCACCAAAGACCCAGCCTACTATTACATCTGAGGGATAATGAACACCCAAATACACTCTACTAATCCCAACAAAAACACTCCATACAATCAACAGCCATGACCAATTTTTCCAGTGATCCTTCATTGATATGAATAGAAAGACAGATAAGGCCATTGTATTCGAAGCGTGGGATGAAATAAAACCAAATTTTCCACCACATTTACCTGCCACTAAATCGATACTTTCTTTAAGTAAATGTTCATGACACGGTCTGAGCCGCTCAAATTGATTTTTGAATAGTTGAACTGAAAGTTGGTCAGATAAAGTAATAAGCAACCCAACAAAAAGAACTAAAAGAATTGTACCCTTTAAGCCTTTAAACCGATAAATCAGCCATAGCAAAACAGCATACATTGCAATCCAGATCCATTTGGAACTGAATAGCAACATAATCTGATCCATAATTGCTCCTCCCGACCCATTGATGGCTAGCAACAAGGAATGGTCGAAAGAAATCAATTGACCCCACATTATGGATCAATGTATAATCTGAATCTTATTGAACGATGGCCCAATTGGACTATTAGACCTTAAAAAATAGGTGCCGTTTTGCAATGAACTAACATCCATTATAGATTGGTTGCCGCTACCGCTTCTGGCATCTAAACCCTGAACAAACCTACCGTCCAAACTAAACAGAGACAGACTCTCAATTATTGAATTTGAATCCCACGTTATCGTTAGTTCGGAAGAAGCCGGATTAGGGTAAAATTGAAGAACCTGATTGCCAGCGGTTTCAGAAATACCGACAGGACTTTCGCTATTGTACGTCATTACTGGAAAGATTGCCATATCAATATCCAAATCCCAGCCAAAGTCGTTATTTAAAACAGAAATCCACGTGCCATCACCATGTCTATCCCAAGCATTATCTAACATTCCAGCATCACCATCCAACGTGGACATTAGCCCAACGGTATCGCCAACAGCCAATTCTGAAAGATAAACGACAACAGCAAATGCAGAAGAAAACGTATAATTCAGGCTATCTGCAACAGGAAATTCAAATTCTGTAAACCCTCCCGAAGTATCGATATCTGACACAAAAATTGATCCTGAAAACACGGCCTCTATTCCAGGACTTATAGAATCAGAAATCAAGGTTCCTGGAGCAACTAACGACCCTCCATCTACACTTACACCTACACCATCGAGCTTATGTAAACCTACATTTAGCTTTGAAGTAGGATCCAATGAATGAAAACGTTTCGCGCCAAATTTGAATAAAACCTTTTCAAGTTTCCCGAAATATGAGAAGTTAAACACTTGTGCCTTAGCTTGATCCCCGTAGCCGTTATTTCCGAATACGTACCCGCCATTAGGCGACTGATAAAGCGTTTCAGTACCAGTCTGATAAGAAACCCAATTAAGCGTATCCGTCACAATTCCGGGTAGGTCTTGTGCTTTTAAAGAAAAACTCTGGCCAATCTGCATAACAAACAGAAAGGCCAGAGCGTAGTTTAATCGATTCATATAGTTGTCTAAACGCTAGAATTATTTGGAGATCATCACCTTAGAGGTATGAACGCCATTTTCAGTTGTAATCTTAATGAAGTATGCTCCATTTGCAAGATGGGAAAGGTCGAGAGCTTTTTTAACCATTCCTGACAATTGTGAATCACTGTGTCTAGCGACAACGGCTCCATCAATGCTCATTACTTCCGTAGTAAGGCGATTAGATCCAGCAAGATCTACTTTAATGGTTACAAGACCAGAAGATGGGTTAGGTGAAATTGAGATAGCCGATGAGATATCTGCTTCATTTATGCCATTAGGATCTTCTAAGACTAATCTAACTCCACTAGCATTTCCATTTGAATAAACTTGATCGTTTGGTATGTATATCATACTTGAGTACCCAGGTTGTGGAACAGTTAAATCATCAAGAATTTCAATGTCGTTTGTGTTCAAATCACTGAACATTTCAACTGCAGCATAAAATGCGTTGCCAGCTAGGTCGTAAGGCTCATCAAACCAAACTGTAACCTCTCCTGAATTTACCTCAGCATTAGTCAATACGTGCACATCACTTTGAATCAATGGGTCAAGCACATTATCGGCATAAATTTCAAGTGTATCGTGAATTGAAACAATTAGTTCACCGTCAGCAGAACTATTTGAACCTAACAAGAGCTCAATACCAAATACCTCAAGTTCGGTCGCAACGTCATAATACGCAAGCACCATCAAACCGTCTTCACCACCAGTGAAATTGTCGGTTCCGATATCAGTCAATTCGTTATTTGGGTAAACTCCAATACCGTCAATTGCGTATCGACTTGTAGAAACTTCAAACTCTCTTGTAAGTACATTATTTCCGAATTCTGAACCACCAGATGTATCGGTTTCTGATGTTACAGAGAACGTACCAACATAATCTCCTGCATCTAGGGGACCAGAAACAGAAGCATCTTCCAAAAAGGCACTGTCACCAATAGCTAGCATACTTAACGTTGCTAATCCAGCAAAAGGAGTTGGTCCAGCGAAATCAGCATTAAGTTCCAGGTTGTCTTGAGACGTAGCACCGAAATTGGTCACTTGCGCCCCAATCAACATGGCTTGATCAGTTTGATTCATTGGAATTCTACCATACTCTTCGCCAGTTCCATTGTGAGATACATATGCAGATAGCATTTTCGAATCTGCATCTGGTGCGGGTAGAATCATGATATCATCTACTACCATATAGTAATGACTTTCAACATCCCAGCTAATTCTGAACATGGCTTGAGAAGAACCTCCCATTATCGAGGTAATGTTAGCTTCAAAAAATCCATCTTCCAGCTCATTAACGATATTGTGTTCCAACTCAATCCCTAACGGCCAAGTTGCCCCTCCATCTCCAGAGAATTCAACCAGTGTCAACAATCCAGCACCAGCACAACACCAACGAGATACATACTCGAAAGAGAAGACTGCAGCCGGAGTAGATGAAAGGTCAATCATTGGACTAGTGATTGTACCGAGTAATGCATCCTGATTGAATACAGGCGGGTTAGAATTTGGATCGACACAGTTAGCCGAATCAGCATCAAAGATCAAAAAGCCGTTGTTAGCCGTTGAAGTCCCTGGCAATGTGATTCCAGTTGACCAACATCCGTTAGACGGAGTAGTTGATTTTTTCCAAACCTGACCATTCAAACCACTTTTACCCCAAGCTCCGGCTGTACCGAAAACAGAATCTAGTGTATTCACAGCCCCATCGAAATCTTCGCTCCAGACGGCACCTCCACGATTCTCTGCGTTGTTTTCAATCGCATGATGTGCTCTTTCAGTTGCAACAGACAGTTTGCTCGGGTATACCGGAAACCTATCTGTGGTTTTGTCCTGCGCAAATCCTAGTGCAGGAATCAATGCACAAAAAGCAATTAAAGTAGATTTTTTAAACATTATTGTTCTTTTGAATTTAGCGATCGAAGATATGCTTTTTTTCACTGGACAAATTGTCGTGAATAACCCACAAATCCACATAAATTTCCTTTGTAGGCTTATTTTCCAATCATTTTTTTAGGATCGACCCATTCGTCATATTCTTCTTCAGTCAAGTATCCAAGTGAAAGAGCTGATTCCTTAAGTGTGGTTCCCTCATCGTGTGCTTTACCAGCAATCTCGGCAGCTTTGTAATAACCGATTTTAGTATTAAGGGCCGTTACCAGCATCAAACTGTTGTTCACAAGCTCTTGAATCCTTGGATGATTCGGCTCTATGCCCGAAGCACAATGCTCTTCAAAAGAAACACATGCATCTCCAATCAACCTTGCAGATTGAAGGACGTTGTACGCCATTACGGGCTTAAACACGTTTAACTCATAGTGTCCTTGCGTTCCCGCTACTGTCACCGCCATGTCGTTACCAATTACTTGGGCGCACACCATAGTTATTGCCTCACATTGAGTTGGATTGACTTTACCCGGCATTATTGAAGATCCTGGTTCATTCGCAGGAATGATGAGCTCGCCAATTCCACTTCGTGGTCCGGACGCCATCATTCTAATGTCGTTCGCGATTTTGTTCAATGAAACAGCTAATTGTTTTAACGCTCCATGTGTTTCCACCAAAGCGTCATGAGCAGCCAGTGCTTCAAATTTATTCTCTGCAGAAACAAATGGAAGACCTGAGAATTCTGCAATCTTCTTCGCTACCAGCTCCGCATAACCGTTAGGAGTATTGATTCCCGTACCAACGGCTGTACCACCCAAAGCTAGCTCCGATAAATGATCAAGTGTATTTCGCAAAGCCTTTAACCCATGATCCAATTGAGAAACATATCCGCTGAATTCCTGACCAAGTGTTAAAGGAGTTGCATCCATCAAGTGGGTACGTCCAATCTTAACCACGTCATCAAAATCTTCAGACTTCTTTTGTAGTGTATTCCTTAGTTGCTCTACACCTGTAATGGTTGTTTCAACCACCATCTTGTAGCAAGCTATATGCATTCCTGTTGGAAAAGTATCGTTTGATGATTGACTTTTGTTTACATCATCATTCGGCTTTAGTGCTTTATCAGCATCAGACAGTTGACCACCATTCACTACGTGACCACGATTGGCGATTACCTCATTGCAATTCATATTACTCTGTGTGCCTGAACCTGTTTGCCAGATTACCAATGGAAATTGATCATCATGTTTTCCATCCAAAATCTCATCACAGACAATCGAGATAAGATCACGCTTGTCTTCTGCTAAAACACCTAATTCACAGTTTGTGTGAGCCGCTGCTTTTTTCAAATACGCGAATCCATAAACAACCTCAAGAGGCATGCTTGCCGGTGGTCCAATCTTGAAATTATTTCGAGACCGCTCAGTTTGTGCTCCCCAATATTTGTCTGCGGGCACCTGAACTTCGCCCATCGTGTCTTTTTCTATCCGGTATTCCATAATTAATCTTGAATTGAAATGAAAGTGCAAACATGGTCGATCTGATTGTGAATAACCACCATAATTTGTTTGAAAACTGACTGATCTTTCTGTTTGCGTGGTTTAAGTCGAACGCTTAATTTCGGCCCAAATTCGACACTAATGACCTACGTAGGCTTATTCGCAGTTTTTTCTTTTATAATGTTGGGATTCTGGTGCATGGCATTCATGATTTCCTTCATTCCCGTAATGGCCACAATGCTTTTCTTGGAAAGATTCAGTCCAGAATTGGGGGAGAAAGTTGCTAGCGCAATGGGAGGCGACAACCTCTAAACCGCTAAAGCAGGTCTTTTACATTTTCCGGTGGTCGTCCTAGGACGGCCTTTTTGCCTTTTATCACAATCGGTCGCTCAATCAATTTTGGATATTTGATCATGGCATCAATCCATTGATCATCCGATAGGTCTTTGCCCTTGTAGTTCTCCTTGAAATCCGCCTCGCCTCTTCGCAGCAGTTCGTAAGGTTTGATTCCAAGTAAATCAATCACGGACTTCAACTCCTCCCTGGATGGAATGTCATTCAGGTATTCGATTATCTCTGGCTCTATGCCCGCATCAGTTATTATCTGAAGGGTCTGACGGCTTTTACTACACCTCGGATTATGATAGATTTTCATCACTGATTTATTTCTTCACTACCAAATTGAAGTAGGAATGCTTTAATGAACGGGTTCAAATCTCCATCCATCACAGCTGGAACATTTGATGTTTCATGAGCGGATCGTAGGTCTTTCACCAATTTGTAAGGATGAAAAACGTAGTTCCGAATCTGAGCTCCGAACTCAACTTTCATTTTAGACCCTTCAACCTCCGCCCGCTTCTCAAGTCGTTTTCTTAACTCAAGATCATATAACTGAGATTTAAGCAACTTGAGTGCAGCTTCACGATTGGCCAATTGAGAACGACTTTCCGTATTTCTGATAATGATTCCACTTGGAGCGTGCGTTACACGAACTCCAGTTTCAACCTTATTCACGTTCTGTCCACCTGCTCCACCCGATCGGAAAGTATCCCACGTAATGTCAGCCGGATTAATATCAATCTCGATTGTATCGTCCACCATTGGATAGACAAACACGGATGCAAAAGAAGTATGCCTTCTTGCATTGCTATCAAATGGCGAAATTCTTACGAGCCGATGAACCCCATTTTCACCTTTCAAATTACCGTAGGCAAAATCACCTTCTATTTGAAGTGAACAAGATCTAATTCCAGCAATGTCATCTTCCTGAACATCGGTTTGGGTGACCTTGAAGCCATTCTTCTCGCCCCACATAATATACATCCGCATGAGCATTCCTGCCCAATCGCAACTCTCCGTGCCTCCAGCTCCGGAATTTATTTCCAAGATCGTATTCAACTCATCACCCTCATCACCTAACATATTCTTGAATTCGAGGTCTTCCAATAATTCCATGAAAGGTGCTTGTGCTGCACTCACTTCCTCCTCGCTTGCCTCGCCTTCTTTATGGAAATCGAACATGATGTTCAAATCTTCCAAACCGGAAGTTGCTTTCTGAAATGCATTGGTCCACACCTTTTTGCCATTCATCTTTTTAAGGAATGCTTCGGCTTTTTCAGGTTCGTCCCAAAAGCCTGGCGAAGCGGTGGTCTGCTCCTCTTCCTCAATCTCGCGAAGCTTTTGGTCTATCTCCAAATAGCCCTGCAACTTATCGAGTCTGTTCTGTAATTCGGTCAGCTGTTCGGCTGTAATCATCGTTTCTGAACTTAGAAAAGGTCACCTCGACCTCTATCGCAAATGTAAGTGTTGGTAGGCTATGCCAAATCCGTTTTCTCATTCAAAACCTCATAGATTAAATCGGTTTCGAAACCACGTTGAGCAGCAAACCGAACCAAGGCGGCTTTCCGTTTGTAGGGATTCTTTTCCTTCACCCGATTCAGCTTTTCGTCAATCGTTTTTCGAAGTCGATCCATGTATTCATCTTCATCAATTTGATAGAGTGCTTTTTGCATCATCTTCTTATCAATTCGGTGAACGGAAAGTCCCGCTCGAATCTTCAGTCTGCCCCAACCCTTCATCCTGAACTTACCTCGCACAT
>JBLFWJ010000168.1:0-7193 GCA_047611425.1 Bacteroidia bacterium
AAGTAATCGAGACCCAATCGAAATCAACTTTGAATCAACTTTGAATGAGACAATTCCATGTCTGGAAATGCCTAGTTCAAATGATTTGTATGAATGCTACTTGGCGATTCTACCTGGAAAGGTTTTGTCTACGCTATATCGTAACTACGGTACCCGTCTTTTGGAAAGTAATGTCCGAGCATTTCTTCAACAGACCGGAAAGGTTAATAAAGGCATAATGAATACAATTCGGACTAACCCTGAGATGTTTCTTCCATACAACAATGGATTGGCAGCTACGGCAATAGCGGTACAAACAGTTACACGTGACGGCAAACAGTTTATTATTTCGGTTAAGGATTTCCAGATTGTGAATGGAGGCCAGACAACGGCTTCACTATTTCACACGGAGAACAAATACAAGGTTGACTTGTCCAAGGTTTTCGTTCAAATGAAGCTTACCGTCATAAAAGACGAAGAAGAAAAAGACAAAGCGGTTCCAGACATATCTAGATTTGCCAATAGCCAGAACAAGGTCTCTGAACTTGACTTGACATCTAACAGTCCGATTCTACAGCGTTTCGAGGAACTTTCTCGTACAACATTTGCAATAGACCCTGAAAATCGAAACAAGCAATCAGTTTGGTTCTTCGAACGGGTTAAAGGACAGTACAAAGAGGCTTTGGCGAAAGAACCGACTCCAAGTAAGAAAGAGGCTTTCAAATTAAAATACCCTAGAACGCAGCTGATAATAAAGTCAGAGATTGCCAAATACATGAACGTCTGGAATCGAATTCCACATCATGTTGTAAAGGGAGCCGAAAAGAATTACAACTTTTATCTAAAGGCGGTTGGTGAGGAGTTCAAGAAGAGCAAACCGAACCGGGTTTACTGGGAAGATATCGTTGCGAATGCAATGCTTTTCAGAACAGCTGATAAAATGTTTGGCAGAAAGAATGCAAATCCAATCGGAGACACAAACATTAAATCCCATACTGTTGCATACGGACTAGCTTATCTTCATGAAGTGACCAAAAATCGGTTAAACCTTAAACTACTTTGGGACGAGCAAACAGTCCCTGAACCTTTGGCAATGGAATTGAAGAAGGCATTATATTTCGGATACGACTTCTTGAATTCGCTAGGTGTCTCATTGATAAGTGAAACCGCAAAATCTGAAAAGACTTGGGACAAGATGAAAGCGGCAACAAGTCACCCATTCGATTTGGATGCTCTGAAACCATATTTAATAAGTGACGCTGAATACGAGCTCCGACACAGTAGCATTGACGACACCGCTGAACTTTCCAAGCGAAGTAATGACTTCAAACGAATTACAGATTTAGGAGTAAAGTTTTGGGACGGTTTGCATTTGTACTCGGTCCAAACAAACGATTTTTCTGTCGCTCAGCTCAATACCATTTCCCACATCAACACTAAACTCAAGAAATCAGGTAATCTGACCGATAGGGAGATTGACAAAGGCACTGAGATTATTGACAAATTATTGGCCAGTGGGGTAAACCTGAGCACAATTACAGAAATGAGTAAGATTACGGATGTAAGCCTAGTAGATCCGGCTGCGCTGTACCAAAGATTTCAACTTGTATCTCAAGATGACTGGAAAAAATTAGTCGCTCTCGGTGAGCAAACAGGAAAGCTTGACTACAAGGAAATCAATACGGTTAAGGCGGTCGCGAATCTTCTAAAGAAGAAGGAAGCTGTAGACCTCCGAAGACTTGAGATTACAGAGAAAGCCGCAGCTAAACTCAAACGGTTTGGGATTAATATTTAATTAAACCATTGTCAATAATCCCTCCTCACACATCAACTCATGCGTATCGATTTTCAACGTTTCGCCTAGATTAAAAGCTTGATTGAGTAGACTGTTTCTGAGTTCTGATTCTTGTTTTGTGTAAGCAGGTTCTTTTGTTCGAATGATGATGTAATCCTCAAAAGGTGTATCTGGGTGAAAGGCCAAGTTCTCTTCTTTCATGAGGATGTGGACGAATGACTTTACGTCTTGGATGGTGCTGATGCTGGTGAGTTTCATGGTCTTTGAATTACCCTATTAAGATACGGAATATTAGCGAGTTGTACAATGAATATGCCCTAGAAGTTCTGGCCTGAGCCGGAGTTTCTTAAGCATCATAGTGAAGTGCGGTTTAGACCCTGAAACAAGTTCAGGGTGACCAGCTTGCCTCAGGGGTAGGCTTCTCGATAAAATTTTCCGAAAAGGAAAATCACTCGAAGTGACGCAACGAGGGTCAGTTAGACCCTGATTCGCCTTAGGCGGACAGAATGACCATTTGCCTCAAGGTTATAGACTTCTCGATACAATTCTTCCTTCGTCAGAATCACTCGAAGTGACGGAAATGTGTAATCGCTTTCATTTCGGCTCCGCTCAATGACCGCTCCGCTCAGGATGACAGCTGTGGGAACGCTTGGTTACGGTCGGTGACCGTGAACTCCCGTTGGTCGGTTCGCTTAGTTAGTTACGGTCTACGACCGTGAGCTCCCGTTGGTCGGTTCGACAGGCTCAGGATGACAGCAGTGAGCTCCCGTTGGTCGTTTAGTTGCGCTCTTGGATAAACTTGGTCATGGCGTCCTTTTGTGGTTTGAAGGTGAACGCGTTCACCAGGCGATAATAGTTTTGTGTGTCCACGCAGTAGTCAAAGGCATACTTGGCCACCACAAGCTTTGAATCATCAAAAGAGAATACGCTAAGCAGTTCTACAATCTGGTCGACTCGAAAACACTGCTTCGATTTCACCATCATCTTGGCCTGCTTTTCCATTGAGTCTTTGAAAGAGGCATCCTCTACTAGGGCTTTTATCTCCGCCAATTCAGCTGGTAAAACCTCACACACCGGTTCGGGGATTGGAATAGGCTCTAACTCAGGTTGCGGCTGAGGTATCGGAACCAATTCTATGGCCATATTGCTCACAACCAGGTCACGCAACCGAAACGCACTGCTGAATAGTTCAAATGCGTCATATACATCGTAGAAGTTCTGTGGGTCGAGCACACGATAGTAGCTTTCATAGGCAAAATCTATGCGGTAAGGGTCTTGGCCCAGAATTAGACACACTTGATACACCTGTGCACTACTAAGACAGTGTGGCCCAAAATGCTGAACGGCTGTTCTAAAACGAGATGCTTCCGACCGAAGGCTTCGAAGCTGCTGCAGTTCGCCCTGAAATGACCGTGGGTTAATTGGTCCACGGCAATTC
Organism: Bacteroidia bacterium; assembly: GCA_047611425.1. Lineage (GTDB taxonomy): Bacteria > Bacteroidota > Bacteroidia > UBA10329 > UBA10329 > JBLFWJ01. The sequence continues at coordinate 3,213 of JBLFWJ010000168.1, forward strand.
TGTGCCTGGACATTCAAGGATAAAATCAATATTAAAAAGAGGATGAAGTAGCGCATAGATTAAAATTTTGCGCAAAGATAAATGGTTTAGGGCTTACCGCGTTTGATTAGAAATCAATAAAAAGCCTTGACTATAGAGGAGGGTTCGTGAAATCCACTCCACAAAAAAAGCCTGTCCGACTTAGTCGGACAGGCCTTTTGGTAAAAAAGTACTTTAATGAATTAACCTTAACTGTTCTTTATCCAGAATAGCGGTTTGGTTCCGGATGGCTCGCCAGTAATTGGGTCTGGGATGCTCATAACGAGTCGGTACCACTTCACATCAATTCCAATTGAACCGTTCTTGTAATACTTCAGCTCTTGCACAAATTCAATTGCTTTTACATTAGTCCAAAGCAGATTCTCAGTCACAATGGTCATTTCTAGGTCATAAGGTGGGGCTGGGTTCTCCACGTACATTGTGTCTACCCTAGAGATAGAGGCCGCAACGGTATGCTTATCCAGCGCATTGGATTCATCAGGTTTAGCATAACATGACATCTCACCAGAAGCCATGGAAGCCAATAACGGTTTAAAGAACTTCTCCCTGACTGATGCTTCCAGGTTTTCCCGATACCATTCGTATACGCTATAGAAAGAATCATTGATTACCGGCTGGGTATATTGTATTGTAGCCACCTTAAACGGTTCGCCTTCGGCTTCAGTAAAAGGGACATATAACATGGGGGTCCACCCTCTTAGCTCTCCTGTTATCGGATCTATATTCTCTCTGATTGGTACATAATATGAAACTGTCTTATCCAGAATAAACGATTCACTCAGGTTCCAAGATTCAAGTACTCTCAGTGAACTTAGGTCGTCCCCATCGAATGTATCCGTGACCAGTGTCATTTCAAGTTTATACGGTGGCTCCGGGTTCTCTATATAAAGGGTATCCACTTGTATCAAGCATCGCTTGATCTCATCTGGGGTTAATACGATCATATTTCCATCCTCATCAAAATACACATCATAGGCTGTCAAGGAACCCGCCACAACGCTGCCGATTGTAAGATCCATCATCTCGACAACCTTACCAGCTCCATCATTCGCAACAACACCCGAAATGGCATTGTCTCCCTTAACATGCATTTGTGCCAGAAACTTCGATACCAAAGGCGGGTCAGGACAGTCTTGGGTTACCGGAGGGCTGCACGCTCCCAGAGATAGTATTATAAAACAGAGCGGTAGTAGGTGATTTATTCTCATATCTGATTGAGTAAAGTGAAGTAGGAAGGTAATTAATTTCCACAAAGTTTGGTATCACCCAATATCGAGTGTTATTCTATTGAAAATCAACTCCACAAAAAAAGCCTGTCTGATTGCTCAGGCAGGCTTTTTGGTAAAAAAGTACTTTAATGAATTAACCTACAACCTTAACGTCAACGGCATTCAATCCTTTTCTTCCTTCTGTTAGTTCGAATTCTACTTCGTCACCTTCCTTGATCTCATCGATCAAACCAGTAACGTGTACGAAATGCTCTTTGCTTGAACCTTCTTCAACGATGAATCCAAATCCTTTAGCGTCATTGAAGAATTTAACTGTTCCTTTACTCATAATAGTGTTTTATAAAAATTAAGCCGCAAAGGTACTCTTATATCTCTTTGTTCAGTAGGTACTTGCAATTTAATTAAGTGCTTGAGAAAGGCCCCAAAAGTGTTGCTCTTGGGGCCTTTTTTATTTAAGTCTTGTTCCGTTGTGGTCTGTCTTGATTCTTAGACTGGCTCTGCCTAATAGCAGCGTGACAGTACTGGTGAAGAAATGGGGTCTTGTGTCCTTTTGTCTTGATACTTCGACAAGCTCAGCACAGGCTCAAAAGGAACCAAAAGTTCAAGACTTCTTGAAAATTGCTTTGAAAGGAACAGACCCACCCACCACAGATGAAAAGAACTCACCGCCAAAGCGGTTCAAACAGCTTTTCACCTTCACACCCACCCTGCGTCTGACCTTCAAGGACAATTTCCAAAAGGTCGCCATCAGCCTTGTTCAAGCATAGCGGCTTTGCGTGAATTACTCTTCAGTTTAAACCAAATAAAAAACCCTTCCCGATTGCTCGAGAAGGGTTTTCAATGTCTGAGGATCTGATAAATCAAACCCCCAACTAAAGTAACTACCCAGCCATAGGCGTATCTGTTACTTCAGCCACTACCTCAACTTCTTTTTCAACTTCGTTTCCATTAGCATCAGTTACGATGGTAGTGGTTTGGGTTTGATGCATCAAACCCTTTCCGTTCTCAGCAGTTCCGTTCTCAGCAGTTTCAGTTTCCATAACTACTTCTGTCTGTGGAGCATTCAATGCACCCATCTCCTCTGGAAGATCCAAAGCAATGGATGGAGCAATTACCAAAGCAACTACAGACATCAACTTCAAAAGGATGTTCAATGAAGGACCTGATGTATCCTTGAAAGGATCACCAACCGTATCACCAACAACAGCTGCTTTGTGTGGCTCAGAACCTTTGCCATACTTAACTCCGTTGATTTCAACGCCTTCCTCAATCATCTTTTTAGCGTTATCCCAAGCCCCACCAGCGTTAGACTGGAAAATGGCCATCAATACACCAGCAGAAGTAACACCTGCAAGTAGACCACCCAACATTTCTGGGCCTCCGATAAAACCAACAGCTACAGGAACTGTAATTGCCAATACTCCAGGAAGAACCATTTCCTTGATAGATGCCTTCGTAGAAATATCAACACACTTATCATATTCAGGTGTGCCATCAGCAGCTTCAAAAATCGCTACATCCTCAGCACTCCACTCACTTTGCTCTTTCCCTTCGTTCTTCTTCATCACTTCAAGAGCTGCTTTCAATTCAGGAATATCCTTGAACTGACGTCTAACTTCCTCAATCATTGCCATTGCTGCTTTACCTACAGCATTCATGCTCAATGCAGAGAACACAAACGGAATCATTGCACCAACAAAAAGACCAGCCATTACATTAGGGTCGGCCACGTTTATCATGTCAACATTAGCTTGCTGCATAAAGGCTGCAAACAATGCTAGAGCAGTTAAAGCTGCTGAACCAATAGCGAATCCTTTTCCAATCGCAGCAGTTGTGTTACCAACAGCATCAAGCTTATCAGTACGCTCTCTAACTTCTGGTGGAAGATCGGCCATTTCAGCGATACCACCCGCGTTGTCAGAAATTGGACCGTAAGCATCAACAGCCAGCTGGATACCAGTGTTAGCCAACATACCTACAGCAGCGATAGCGATACCGTACATTCCAGCAAAGTGGAAGGCAATCATGATGGCAGCAGCAATCAAAAGAACAGGAATAGCAGTACTCATCATACCTACTCCTAAACCAGCAATGATGTTGGTTGCACCACCTGTTAATGACTGACGTACGATAGAGTTTACAGGACCTGTTCCAGTTCCAGTGTAATACTCAGTGATTTTACCAATACCCAAACCAGCACCAAGGCCAGCAAGCGTTGCGAAGAATACTCCGTTAGCTGTGTAAGTCATTCCACCAGCGGTGGTCCACGCCTCAGGCATGAATTGCTGAATGATGAAGTAAGAAACAACAACCATAACACCTGCAGAACCAAATTCACCAATGTTCAAAGCTGCGTGTGGGCTTCCACCGTCCTTCACCTTCACGAAGAAAGTTCCGAGGATAGAAACGATAATTCCAACAGCAGCAAGTACCATTGGAAGAAGAACAGCGCCAAGACCGTCAAACTGGCCAGCAAATTCTGGAAGTGCAACAAATGCAGCTCCCAATACCATTGTACCGATAATCGATCCAACGTAAGACTCAAAAAGGTCAGCGCCCATTCCGGCAACATCACCAACGTTGTCTCCAACGTTGTCAGCAATTGTTGCTGGGTTAAGCGGGTGGTCCTCAGGAATACCTGCTTCAACCTTACCTACAAGGTCAGCACCAACATCAGCCGCTTTGGTATAAATACCACCACCAACACGAGCAA
>JBLFWJ010000169.1:0-7173 GCA_047611425.1 Bacteroidia bacterium
GTTACGTCAGCACGACCTTTGGTAAGCTTGAAATCAGCACTCTTACCTTCCAATCCTTTCCCTCCTTTAGAGGTGCCAAATTCGAGTGAGACACCTTCATAATGTAAAGTTTTTGCCTCTTCTTCAGTAATCGCAACTTTTTTTGTTGGGTCGAAACCTGTTGCAGTTTCCTCAAGCACAGTATCAATCGTTTCCTCAACTTCTGGCTCTTTTTCTGCAACTTCAGCAATCTCAACGTCCTCAATAATCTTAGGCTCTACGGTTTCACTCACCACTTCTTCAGCAACTTTCTTTTCCTCAATTACCAGTTTTTGGTCACCCTTTAAAGTAATCTTGAAGTTGGTTGAAGCTAAGATTTCATTCTCCGGAGTAAATGCCGAAACGACATGCTCTCCAGCATGCTTAAATTCAATATCAGCACCAACCCAATTTCTACCTTGAGAAACATTGATATAGAAAGCTTGAGCAGGAATTTTCTTTCCGTCCTCAACCTCAATAAGCATGTTCAATTTAGATTTATCAATAGTGGTTTTACCATTATTGTAGAGGACTTTGAGTTGCAGAGGTAAAGAGTCCACCACAATTTGAGTCACAACATTTTTTGGTTGTCCAGTATTCGTAAATCTTTCGCAGAGAATTACTTCCTGAGCAAAACCTGAGGCAGCAACAAACAGCAAAAGAATCAACATCTGTAATTTCATTCTTCCAGATTGATCTGTCATTTGCTGTACTACGTTATTCGAGGAATTTGGTTTAATCTGTGCCCAGGACTGGACTCGAACCAGCACACCCTTTCGAGCACAAGCCCCTCAAGCTTGCGTGTCTACCAATTTCACCACCTGGGCAATGGAGGCGCAAATTTATTCTTTTTGACTTTGCCAAGACTATAATCCTGCTGACAAAATGAACCTTTGATTTTGTAACAGGTTTACCATCCAACCAACCGCATAATCGTGAATCATCATACAAAGATTTGGCATCTGGAACGCATCGATATCCTTAAGGACCTCAGCCATGAGGAACTAGGAGAAATGGATCGCGTAACCGTTATGAAGACAAAAGAAAAAGGAAGCTATATCTACTTTCCGAATGAGCCGTCCAAGGTCGTTTTCTTTCTAAAGGCTGGACGAGTAAAGATTGGGGCCTATTCAAAGGATGGAAAAGAAGTAATCAAAACCATAGTTCATCCGGGAGACATGTTTGGGGAACTGGGATTGGTGGGAGAAGACAACCGAAAAGACTTTGCTATTGCGATGGACGATGAGGTTCGTCTCTGCACGCTTGCCGTTGAAGAGGCTTTAGGAATGATGCGAAACAACGCAGACTTAGGGCTTAAAGTAAGCGCGCGAATCGGAGATCGATTGATGAAGCTTGAAAGAAGGTTTGAGTCGCTTGTTTTCAAAGATGCTCGAACCAGAATAGTCGAGTTCGTAAAAAATATGGCTTTAGAAAGAGGAGTGAAGTATGCAGATGAGATTCAATTAGACCTTTCGCTAACACATCAGGATATTGCCAACTTGACTGCTACATCTAGGCAAACAGTAACTACTGTTTTAAACGAATTAAAAGAGGAGAAGATCATCAATTTTGATCGGCAAACGATCCTGGTTCACGACATAAAAAAGCTGATATGACCTTTACGCTTTTCATCGCAGAGAACTGCCATCAGTGTTCTCAAGTTGCTCAATGGGTTAAGGATAACACTCAAGTACCTATTCTAAATGTTGATACTGACGGAGCAAAGCCACCAATTCCAACGTTTATTTTTCCCGCTCTTTTTCAGAACGAAGGGTTGAAGGCATATGGCGAGGATATCATTCCAATCTTGAAGAGAAATCTTGATGTAGCCTAATCATCTCCATAAGGTGCTTTGGCTATCTTTGGGCCAAACGCATTTGATATGGATACAATGATTAAAACACAAGGGCCAGCAGAGCAGGCGATAGCATTAGAAGACAAGTACGGAGCCCACAATTACCACCCGTTGGCAGTTGTCTTAGAACGAGGTGAAGGCGTATACGTTTGGGATGTAAACGGAAAAAAATACTATGATTTCCTTTCAGCATACAGTGCTGTAAATCAAGGTCATTGTCATCCTAAGATTGTTGATGCCATGATTGATCAGGCAAAAACACTTTGCCTTACGAGTCGTGCATTTCATAATGATCAGCTAGGAAAATACGAGCAGTTTGCCTGCGAATATTTCGGGTATGACAAATTGCTGCCTATGAACACAGGGGCTGAGGCGGTGGAAACTGCTTTGAAAATGTGCAGAAAATGGGCCTACGAGAAGAAGGGTGTTGCAGCTGACAAGGCAAAAATCTTAGTATGCGAAGGAAATTTCCACGGAAGAACAACCACAATCGTTTCGTTCTCAAACGACCCTGTTGCCAGAAACAACTTTGGACCATACACACCAGGTTTTGAGATGATTCCTTACAATGATCTTGAAGCTTTGGAAATGGCTTTGAAGCAGGAAAATATTGCTGGATTTCTGATAGAGCCTATTCAAGGAGAAGCTGGTGTAAATGTGCCATCTGATGGTTACTTGACCCAAGTTCGCGAGTTATGTACCAAATACAATGCACTTTTTATTGCAGATGAAGTTCAAACTGGTATTGCAAGAACAGGAAGGTTGCTTGCTGTAGATCACGAAGAAGTTAGACCAGACATCATTATTCTTGGTAAAGCGCTTTCAGGTGGAATGTATCCCGTGTCAGCTGTACTTGCTGATGATGAGATTATGCTTTGCATTAATCCAGGCGAGCACGGAAGTACATTTGGTGGTAACCCAATTGGCGCACGTGTTGCAATTGCCGCTTTGAATGTTGTTAAAGATGAAGGATTGGCAGAAAACGCTGAACGACTCGGAAACTTATTCAGAGAAAGGATTCAATTGTTGGTTGACAGTTGTGATCTTGTGAATGGCGTAAGAGGTAAAGGATTGCTTAATGCGATTCTGATTAATGATTCAGAGGACAGCGACACAGCCATGGACATTTGCATCAAGTTGGCTGAGAATGGACTGTTGGCTAAGCCAACACATGGAAACATCATTCGTTTTGCTCCACCGTTGGTAATGAATGAGGAACAATTATTGGAGTGTGTGGATATTATCTCATCTACTATTTCCAATTTTGAAAAAGGTTGAAACCTGAGTCTTTCTTAATATCAAAGTCAAGCAATATCCGGTCTGTAGTTCTTACCGGATTGATGGTGGTTTGCAGTCTTAGCCTAGTTGCTCAGGACTCAGAACCACCTGCGCCACAGGATCTTCAAAGGTTCGGTTATTCATTCTTAACTGGTGATACGGCTGTATGGGCGTACATACAGGATGATGACATGTACCATCTCGCAAAGGCGATTAACAAGCGGGATTCAGTACAACTGAATTCCATTAAAAGGGATGATTTCTATTTCTTCGGTCTCGCGTTGCTCAAATTGGACAAGACCCAATTAGAAAAGCTTCGTAACGATGACCTCTACTTTGTAGGTGCAGCAATCCTTGAACGAACGATTGCTTATTTGGAAAACGTTAAAAGTGATGAATTCTACTTTCTAGGACGAGCAATCGTTTTAAGAAATATCAAAGAGTTGGACAATATCAAACCAAAACAATAATGATTACGATAATTGCCGCCACAGACCGTTCAGATAGCTACAGTAATCGCCTTGCAACTATTGTGGCCGAGAAGGCAAAAGCGCATAATGAAACATGCCAAGTCCTAGATTTAAGTACCATCAGACCAGCAATTTTAGCCGAAGGCAGTTATGGTGATCCAGGGCCAGAGATGGAAATACTGGAAGAACAATTCATCGTTGGGTCTGATAGATTGGTTCTAGTTGTTCCAGAATACAACGGTGGTTTCCCAGGCATCCTCAAATACTTCATCGACCTATGCAAACAACCGGTTTGGAAAGGCAAAAAGATTTGCCTGATTGGAATAGGTGCGGGGAGAGGAGGCAATCTAAGGGGTATTGAACACCTGACTGGAATCCTTCACTATTTGCGATGCGAAGTTTGCTCATCCAAAATGTACATCAATTCCATTCAGAATTTCATTTCTGAAGAAGGCAAAATGACCGATGACTTTACCGACAAATTGCTCGATGAGCAGCTGGCGGATTTTATGTCGTTTTAAATGCAAAAAAGCCACTCAAAACTCGTGAGTGGCTTTCGAAATAGTAGGTCGGTCAACCTTTATTCGTCTGTATTCTTTCCAAGATCATCAAAATCAACATCAGAAAAACTCTCTGCAGATGCCTCTTTTGTAGCAGTTTCTTCAACAGCCTTTGGTTCTTCGGTTACAGTTTCTTCTGCCGCTGGAGAAGCCTCTGCTGGAGCTTTATGTTCATGAGGCTTGTTCCCGTAGTCCTCACCTTTGTTCTCTTTAATGAACTCAAGACAACTCTCAAACCCTTCGCTAAACTTGTCGAAGTCTTCCTTATAAAGGAAAATCTTGTGCTTGTCGTAAATGAACTTTCCATTGTCGTCCATTCTTCGCTTGCTCTCTGTAATGGTGATGTAATAATCGTCACCTCTTGTAGCTTTTACATCGAAGAAATACGTCCTCTTTCCAGCTCTTACGGGATTTGAAAAGATGTCGTCCTGTCTGTTAAAATCTGAATCGCTCATAGCCTCTATTCTATTCGGAATTATTGTGGTTGACTATCCCAAATATAAATGTTTTGAGGTAGTACCGTGTTTCCCTTAGTTGGCGGCTGAGCCTTCTTCTAGTAATTGCTTTTGATATATTCCAAAATAGTCTCCTTTTTTCGCCATTAAAGAATCATGGTTTCCTTCTTCGGCAATCTCACCGTTTTCTAAAACGATTATTCTGTCCACGTGCTTAACAGAAGAGACCCTGTGGCTGATGATTACAGTTGTTTTACCTTCCATTACCTGCTTTAAATGTCCAAGAATTTTTTCCTCGGTTTCCGTATCAACTGCTGAGAGGCAGTCGTCAAAGATCAAGATCTTCGGATTTCTGATTATCGCACGAGCAATGGATATTCGTTGTTTTTGACCACCAGATAAGGTGATTCCTCTTTCACCAACATAGGTGTTAAAGCCATCGGGAAAGCCTTCGATATTTTCAAGAATGTCGGCTTGATTTGCCGCAACCTTGATTCGTTCAGCAATTTCCGGGTCGTTCAATTCTTGTTGATCCAAACCAAATGAAATGTTGTTGGAGATTGTATCTGAGAAAAGGAAAACATCCTGCGGTACATACCCCACGTTTTGTCTCATAGACTCAAGGTCCATAAAACGAAGATCCATTTCATCTATCTCAACTGTTCCGTTTGTAGGGTCGTACGTTCTTGTGATTAGAGCGGCCACAGTAGACTTGCCAGAACCCGTTCTTCCAAGGATTGCCAAACTGCTCCCTTTCTCAACAGTTAGGTTGATGTTTTTAAGAGCAACTATTCCAGAATCGGGATACGTTAAACTCACATTCTTGAATTTGATTGCGCCTTCAATGTCTTCGGGTATTGTGTTTTCGGCTAATACAATGTCTGTTTCCTCTTCCAGAAATTCATTGATCCTTTTCTGCGATGCTGCTGCACGCTGAATAATGGAAGTAACCCATCCAATTGCCGCTACGGGCCAGGTTAGCTGATTTATATAAATGACAAACTCCGCAATATTACCTGTGCTGATGTTTCCGGCATACACTTCTTGGCCGCCTATATATATGGTAAGCAAAGTGCTAAGGCCAATCAACACAATCATAGTAGGGAAGAAGATTGCATTGATCTTAACCAACTCCATTGATGCCTGACGATACTTGTCGGTTTCAATCCCGAACTTCTTTTCCCATTGACTTTCCTTGGTGTAGCTTTTTAGCACACGGATTCCGGAAAAGGCCTCTTGAACAAAAGTTGAAAGGGCGCTCAACTGTCGTTGCACCTTTTCGCTTTGTACATTAATTCTTTGGCTCACATAGAATATTGTGAAGGAAAGTATTGGCAACGGAATCAGGACAAACATGGTGAGCTTCACACTAACGTTTAGCATGTTTCCGATAATCAACACCACCAAAACTGATAGATTAACTGCGTACAAGATTGCTGGGCCGATGTACATACGCACCTTGCTCACATCCTCGTGAATACGGGCCATTAAATCTCCCGTGTTATTCCTCTTATAAAACGCTAATGAAAGACCCTGATACTTTGCGAAGATTTCATTCTTCAAGTCGTATTCAATTAAGCGGCTCATTACCACTAAAGTCATTCGCATAAAGAACATGAACATCCCTTTCAGCAGGACAGCTCCGATTATCAGCCCTGCAAAAAGCAAGAACACGGTTGCCCATTCCGATTTAAATTCATCTTGAAGGAAGCTGCCTTCAAAAAGAATATTGATGCTTCGGATATCACTGAGGAAATCGAATGTAACGCGCACCATCTTTGCCGGTACAATCGCATAAATATTGCTAATTGTAACGAACAGAATGCCAAGCAGCAAGCGCCCTTTGTACTTGAGGAAATACTTATTAAGATATCGTAATGGGCGCATTTTAGATGGTGATGATCAAGTGGCCCGAAATAGGTTTTTTCATATACTTTTGGCAAATGTAGAAACCTTGTGCGCACGGGTTTGTTCATTTCAAAAAACCATGTTGCTAAAAGAAGGATAATTCAATAAAAATCAGTTGGATCGATAGATATGGAATTAACAGAAACTGTAAAATCAGAAGTTAATGTGCTCGGTAACATGGGCAAAATGGATCATGAGCAGGTTGTCTTCTGCCACGACAAAGCAACAGGATTAAAAGCGATTATCGCAATCCACAATACTGTATTGGGACCAGCCTTAGGCGGAACCCGAATGTGGAATTACAGCAACGAGCAGGAAGCATTGCGTGATGTTCTTCGTTTATCACGTGGTATGACTTTTAAAGCTGCCATTAGCGGGTTAAACCTTGGAGGCGGAAAAGCAGTGATTATTGGTGACGCAAAAACAATGAAGAACGAAGCGTTGATGAGACGGTTCGGGAAGTTTGTTGATAGCCTTGGAGGAAAATATATCACAGCGGAGGATGTTGGAATGGAGACTGTTGATATGGAATACATCAGCTATGAGACTGAGCATGTTACCGGTGTTCCAGAATCATTAGGTGGTAGTGGAAACCCTAGTCCAGTAACGGCCTATGGCGTTTATTGTGG
>JBLFWJ010000170.1:0-7032 GCA_047611425.1 Bacteroidia bacterium
ATTGTCTCAAGAGTACATGTATGAGGTTGATACCCTTGGAAATGTGGTTTGGCAATACGCTGGTGGTGGTCCTCAGAAGGCATTCCGTTACGAGTGTGATCATCCTGGATTGGCTGCACTTTTAGGTACGGATCCTTGTGGGTTGGTTGGAATTGATGAAGCCGAATTGGCAAACATTTCATTCTCTCCAAATCCATCAAATGGTGTTTTCAACATTACTGGTTTGCCTGTTGATGAGACGGTAACAAACATTGCCATTTACGACATGATTGGAAAAGAAGTATTTGGTGTTGCCGGCAATAAGCAACTTGACCTTTCTGGAAAAGACAATGGTTTCTATTTCGTTTCGATCAACTTCGAGAACGGAGAGCGAATTACCAAGAAGATTTGCCTTTCAAAATAAGCAGAAATGAAAAGCGGATTGTCCTTACTTATTGCGATTCTATGCTTGAACAGCGCGTTTGGGCAATCCTCTTTCTATGATACTGATTCTCTTCAGGAGATTAGAATCACCTTTTATGAGTCTAACTGGGATGAGATATTAGATCAATTCTATGTAGATGGAGATGAAGAACGATTGACATGTGACGTGGAGATTAATGGCGAATTGCTCGACAGCGTTGGAATCCGTTACAAAGGATTCAGCTCTGTAGCAACGGACCGAATCAAGAACCCATTCAATATTAAATTGAACCATGTTTATGGAGGCCAAGATTACGATGGCTTTAATAAAGTGAAACTGAGTAATGTAATTCAAGACCCATCATTTTTACGTGAAGTGATGAGTTATGAGATAGGGCGGAAGTACATGCCCGCATCTCGAGCCAACTATGCCGAAGTCTACATTAATGATGTCTATTGGGGATTGTACACCAATGTAGAAGCAGTGGCCGATGATTTCTTAAACAATCATTTTGGAGAGAACCACGGGCCATTCTTTAAGTGTAATCCTGCTGCTTTGGATTTTGATGGAGAAAACGCCAATCTTGGAAACAGCTTTGGAACCGACTCTTCCGCCTATTATTCATTCTACGATCTAAAGTCAGATAATGGTTGGACAGAACTCTATCATTTGATTGATACGTTGAATGAACATCCAACGGAAATTGAAGCATTGTTAAATGTGGATCGCACATTGTGGATGCACGCCTTTAATTACAGCGTAATCAACTTTGATAGCTACGTGGGCTATGCCCAGAATTACTATGTCTATCAAGATGGCCATGGCCATTTCCAACCCATTCTTTGGGACTTGAATATGTCTTTTGCCAGTTACAGGTTGGCTGACGCGTCTGAGCATTGGGATGGCTTTACCATAGATGAAGCGAAGACGATGGACCCTCTTTTGCATTTGAATAGTGTTTCAGTTTATGAGCGTCCACTCATGCGAATCCTATTTGAAAACGACACTTACAAGCGAATGTACCTTGCCCATATGCGAACCATTATGGATGAGAATTTCGATAATCAGTTGTACGCTACAAGAGGTGCAGAACTTCAAAATTTAATAGATCAATCAGTTCTGAACGACACCAATAAATTTTACGGCTACGATGACTTTCAGAACAACTTAAATTCTACGGTAACTGACTTGATCAATTACCCAGGATTGACAGATTTGATGGATGCGCGCAACGTATATTTAAGTACGTATACTGGCTTTCCAGGTGCACCAAGTATTTCGAATGTTCTACCATCTACATCTAATATTTCCCTTGGAGGAAGTGTAAGTATTACCGCTGAATTAGTGGATGAACAAGAAGTTTATTTGGCCTACCGTTATGGTGGAACGGGGCCATTTTCAACCGCTTCTATGTTTGATGATGGCACTCAGAATGATGGAGGGTCGGGCGATGGAACGTACGGAGTGACATTAACTGACATTGGAAACGACCTTCACTATTATGTTTACGCACAGAATGATTCTGCTGGCAGATTTTCACCCGAAAGAGCAGCATACGAATATTACGAGCTTAACTCATTTATAGAACCGGGTGATCTTGTGATCAACGAGATTTCTGCATTAAATGAATCGGTTGCCGCAGATGGCAATGGGAATTTTGATGATTGGATTGAGCTTTTCAACACAACTCAATTCCCAATCTCTACGGCAAATCTTTACCTCACCGACACCATTGCCAATTTGGATAAGTGGGAACTTCCAAATGCTACGATTGAGCCAAATGGCTACATGATTATTTGGGCTGATGAAGAAGGAGAAGAAGGAGAGGATCACGCCAATTTTCAATTGTCCTCAACATTTGGCGAAACATTGATTTTAAGCTACGAGAACCAAGGAATCATAGATTCGATTTCCTTTGGCGAACAAGTGGCAGATGTGTCTTTTGGTCGACTACCGAACGGAACAGGCCCATGGGTAGCAATGGAGCCAACCTTCAACTTCAATAACGACCATGTGTCAGTCGATGACTTAAATAAGTCAAGTAAGCTCACAGTATTTCCAAATCCTACCAAGGACATGGTCAACGTAGCTGGAGAAATGCTGAATGGGTCCGTACTTCAACTCCTCAGCATAGAAGGAATATTGATTCACGAAGAGTTCGTGAATCAGAAATCGCATCAGCTTAACGTTTCAGACTTGCCTTCAGGACTGTACTTCCTGTCAGTGATCTCGGATACAAACAGAACCCACCAACGTTTAGTGATTACCAAATAATCTTTCATCATGAAACAAATTCTTCTATCCCTATTAGCTATCGTCATCTTCATAGAAGCGGACGCACAAATCACCAACTACACCGAATCCGAAGGATTGGTAAAAAACGCGGTAAACTGTCTGGATGTAGCTGCTTCCGATGTAATGTGGTTCGGTACGGATAGTGGTGTTGCCATATTTGACGGAATGAATTGGGTGAATCACAACACGTCCACCGATGCGGGGTTTGTGAGTGATGTGGTTTCTGCAATCACTGTTCTCGATAATGGGGATGTATGGATCGGATCCGATGATGGGGCAGCACATTTTGATGGGTCAACTTGGACCACTTACACGGAGACGGAAGGTCTTGGTGACGATCGAATCAAATCGATTTATGAAATGGTTGACGGTACGATTGCGTTCGGAACCGAAATTGGCTTCACATTATATGATGGCACAGATTGGACATCTTACGGAATGGGTGATGGCTTACCATTTGGAGGCGTTACAAGCTTTACTCAAAATTCGACCGAAGTCCTATATTTTGGTACAGCCTTAGGTGGAGTTGGTGTTTTAGATGGGCCATTCGACTTTATCGAGGAAGATGACGACCTACTTAATGATAAGGTTCGAGCAGTTGTATTCAATAATGATGGTCAGTTATTGGCCGGAACTTCCGATGGTGTTTCAGGATTTAACGGACAAGACGAGTGGCTATTCAATCACACCCAAATGTATTTAATGCCACCACCTGACACTTTAAATCCCGTTGAAGACGTGAAGGTTGATGGAGAAGGAAACGTTTGGGCTGCTATTTATGTTGACTACCTCGTAACCGTTGGTGGTGTTGCTGTTTATGACGGCACGGAATGGATTCAGTATGACGAAAGCAATGGATTAGTTGGACCAGTTGTTCGTCAGTTAGCCATTGATTCCGAGAACAATTGCTGGGTAGCAACAAGCTCAGGCGTGTCCAAAATTGGTGCGTTAGATCCTGCGAATACTGGCATCTTCGATTTTGATGTTTTTGATTCAATGTCAATTGTTCCAAATCCAGCTTCTGATAAGATTATTGTTTCAACTGATGACATGGAGCCAAGGCTGCTAGAGATTTACGATGTCTCAATGCGATTGGTTAAAACGAAGTTCATCGGCAATTCTGCCAATACAAATTCGGTGGATATTTCCGATTTGAATAACGGCATGTATGTATTGCGATTTGGCAATTCAGTTGGAAGGTTGATGGTGAATTAATCACCCCACCTCAAAACTATTCCACGTCTCAAACTTCCAGATTTCGCTTACTTGTTCAATAGGAATAGAGTAGGGTTGGTAGATTCTATTGGTGGAAACCAGTTGTAGTTGCTTGTTCTTGCTGATGTTGTTGTACACCAGTTTGAAGACTACGCCATCGTCCTTGGTGACCACAATGCAAGGCGTTCCATTCTTAATGTCAGTCCAGTCTTGAAGGAAGGAAGCCGTTACCCACGACTTCTCAGGAATGGGCAGCATGCTATCACCTTCTATTTGAAAACAGCGGTACGTCTTTTCCTTTGGAAGAAAGGGCAGCTGAAACTTCGGCAGCTTCTCCACGAATTCAGGGTCATCAAATCCAGCGGTGTAGCCAGCCCGGGCTTTGGTGGCCACCATTTCAATGTTCTCGTTTCCTGAACTGTCGGTGGTGGTGGTCAACACGCGGAGTTTCTGGCCGGTGATGTCGATGTCCATTCCACGCTCAATCTCTGAGAGTTGGAATTCGGATAGTTGAGTGAGATCATACTTAATCAAGGCATCCAAACTCACTTTGAAGTATTCCGAAATACGGATCAGCTTGACGAATGGCGGCTGAACACCTTTCTCGTACCCAATCAGCGTAGTGCGTGTCAAGCCCAGTGTTTTGGCCATTTCCGTCTGTGAAGTGCCTTCACGGGTTCTAAGAAATTTCAGATTTGTTGATAAGTACATGGCCAAAAATTTGGTGGGCAAGATAGTGATAGTCTAAATTATAGACAATTAAATGTCGAAATAATAGACTATTAGGAGATTAGGTTTTGAGGCGGTTAGCTGATTAGGCTCAGTGTCGTCATTGCGAGGAAGAATGACGAAGCAATCTGTTAAGTGAGATTGCTTCACTCCGTTCGCAATGACGGAAACCACGGAACCCAGCTTTCACCCAAGACCTAACTCCTAATACCTAGAACCTAATACCTGCACTCGTGCTCTCAAATTGTCATAGCAACTATAGCTTTCATTACGGCATCCTCAATCCTGAGGAATTACTGCAATTGGCTGTACGCGCAGGTTCCAGACATGTGGCGCTCACGGATGTCAACAGCTCAGCCATTTGCCTCGACTTTCTAAGGCGAGCCCGTGAGTTCGACATTCATCCCGTTGTGGGCATCGACTTTAAGGTAAGCGCCCAAACCAAGTACGTGGCTCTGGCCAAGAACAACAAGGGCTTCGAGGAAATCAACAAGCACCTGTCTCAGCAGTTGATGTATCATGAGGAGATTCCAGACCGTGCGCCAAGGTTTGATCATGCTTATGTGATTTATCCGTTTGATCGGCTGATGAAAAAGACCCCCTCGGCCTCCGGCCACTCCCCCTTTCCAGGGGGAGTGTTTCCGCGCGCTGGCCACACCCCTCCAGGAAAGGAGGGGTGCCCCGTAGGGGCGGGGTGGTCGCTTAGAGAAAACGAGTTCATCGGCATTCAGTTCACAGACCTTATGCGATTGCAATTATCGCCTTGGGCCAAATACAAGGATAAGCTCGTGTTGCTGCAACCCATGACTTTCCGAAACAAGAAGGACTTCAACACGCATCGCCTACTCAGGTCCATCCACAACAACTGTTTGCTTAGTCGATTGCCAATGGAACAACAGGCTGCAGAAAAGGACATCTTTTGGAGTTGTGACCAGCTTCGTGAGGCGTATGCTGAGTTTCCGCACATACTGGCCAACACCGAGCGATTACTGGAGGACTGCAACGTCAACTTCGAGTTTGGCAATTATGCCGTGTCGCGCAACAAGCGCAATTACCGCGAATCGTTTCAGGAGGATAAAGACCTGCTGATTAAGTTGAGTCATGAGGGTTTGAAGTACCGTTATCCCAAACCCAATCGGGTGGTGATGGAGCGTTTGCAGAAGGAGTTGGACGTAATTGAACAGAAGAAATTCTTCAGCTATTTCCTCATTAATCACGACATCGTTAGCTACTCCAAACACAAAGGCTACTTCCATATTGGAAGAGGAAGTGGAGCTAATAGTTTAGTGGCGTATCTTGTTGGTATTACAGATGTTGACCCAATTGAGTTAGACTTATACTTCGAACGATTCATCAATCCATCTAGGAAGAATCCACCAGACTTCGACATCGATTTTTCGTGGCGAGACAGGGCAGATGTGACCCGCTACATCTTCGAACGATTCCCGACTGCGGCTTTGCAAGGGTCGTACTCCACTTTTAAGAATAGGTCGGTGAATCGAGAGCTTGGCAAAGTGCTTGGGCTTCCGGCCCACGAGATCGATCGGCTCAATAGCAAGTTCGTCAACCTGAATAATCTTGATCACCTGTCAAAGCTGGTGCTGACGTACGGTCTGCGCATTCAGGGCTTTCCAAATCACACCACGGTGCATTCCAGCGGCATCCTCATTCCCGAAAAGGACATCCGTTATTACAGCGGCACTTTCCTGCCGCCCAAGGGTTTTCAAACCACACAGTTCGATATGTATGTGGCTGAGGACGTGGGTTTGCACAAGTTCGACATCCTCGCGCAGCGTGGTTTAGGTAAGATCAAAGACTCGATATCCGTCATCCGTGAGAACCAAGGCAAGCAAATCGACATACACGACATCCCACGATTTAAGGAGGATAAGGCGATAAAGGCGCTGCTGAAAGTGGGTAAAACCGTGGGCGCATTTTATGTGGAATCGCCCGCCATGCGCATGTTGCTGATCAAACTAAAGGCTGAGGATTACAACCGATTGGTGGCCGCCAGTTCCATTATTCGACCCGGAGTTTCAAAGAGCGGGATGATGCGAGAATACATCGTTCGATTTCAGAACGAGGATAGACGAAAGGTTGCAGAGGCCGAACTGCCTGAGATGTACGACATCCTTCGCGACACGTTTGGGGTGATGGTTTATCAGGAAGATGTGCTGAAAGTGGCCCACATTTTTGCAGGACTCACACTGGAAGAGGCCGATGTGCTGCGTAGAGGTATGTCGTGGAAATTCCGTGAGCGGAACGAGTTCGGGAAGATCAAAGACCGATTCTTCAGCAATTGTATAAAGAAGGGGCATCGGCAAGATCTAATCGAGCGGATCTGGGAGCAGATTATGAGCTTCGGAAACTTTGCGTTTGCCAAGGGACAC
>JBLFWJ010000171.1:0-6906 GCA_047611425.1 Bacteroidia bacterium
ACACGTTTCTATTTCGCACACGGTTGGATTTGCATCTGTAATGATCGGTAATAAAGCCGCTGTGGACGTGCAGGAATTTCGGCCGAAAATTGTCCGTATGGCGGATCGTTTTCTAGACGCCAATGAACGAAGCATGGCTCCTGATGTTGAAAGAACCACCCTCCTATGGGCGGCAAAAGAAGTCCTCTACAAATACAATGGCAAACCCGGATTAGATTTTCGTGACCCCATAACGATCCACGAAATTCATCCGTCCTATCTTGAAACAAGTTTCATCTACGAAAATCAAATCCATCATCTAGAATTGAGTTGGAAAATGCTGGATGGGGCTGCTTTAGTTTGGCTATCATGAAACAACTCATCATCATGCGACACGGAAAATCAAGTTGGGCTGAACCAGGTCAACTCGATTTTGATCGACCCTTGAAAAACAGAGGAATGAAGGAATCAGCCTTTGTTTCAGGCGAATTAGTTAAGAATGGAATTCAACCCGACCTAATTATTTCAAGCCCTGCCAACAGAGCAAAAAGCACCGCAACGCTCGTTGCAAAGGAGCTAGATTATCCCTTAGAAAACATTCAGTTTGAGGAGGTTATTTACGGAGCTGGCCTATACGATATATTAAAACTGGTTGCTCAAACCCCAGATTCGGCCAACATCATAATGCTATTTGGGCATAACCCAACATTTACCGATGTGGCCAACCACTTTGGAATGTTGATGTTCAATTTGCCAACCTGCGGATGTGTTGGGTTTGACCTTGACATTGAGCATTGGTATGAAGTAAACACAGCTTCCGTTTCAGATTCATTCCAGATTATACCGAGTGAAATTCGGTGAATAAAAATGGAAAAACTGGTGTCCTCGAGTAATTAAGGTGCCTCACCAGCTTACTACCTTGTGCAACGCTCTTTATGAAGTTCGCAGCAATAGATATCGGTTCCAATGCAGTTCGTCTGCTCATCACAAATGTGTACGAAGAAACCGATCCTCCACGATTTAAGAAGGCTTCATTGGTTCGAGTTCCTATTCGTTTGGGAGCCGATTCATTTACCGAAGGTGTAATCTCTGGTACAAAAGGCAAAAAGTTAGAGCAAACCATGCAGGCGTTTAAACTCCTGATTGATGTTCATGATGTTAAAAGCTTCCGAGCATGTGCAACCTCAGCCATGAGGGAAGCGACCAACGGCCAAATGATTGCAGATGAAATCTTAGCCCAAACTGGTTTACAAATCGAGATCATTCCCGGAACGGAGGAGGCGGACATCATTTTCGCCAATCACTTTGAAGAACAGATGGACGTCAACGCACACTACATGTACATTGATGTTGGCGGGGGAAGTACGGAGCTGACACTCTTCTCCCAGAAAAAAGTGGTCGCTAGCGAGTCATTTAAAATTGGTACGATTCGTTTGTTGAATGACACGGTTACTGAAGACCGCTGGGGGAATATGGAAGAATGGGTGAAGGCGAATACAAAGGGACTAAACTCGGTTCTGGCTTTGGGTTCGGGCGGCAACATCAACAAGTTGTATAAGATGGCCGAAATTCCGGGCCGTCAACCATTAATGAGAAATCAACTTAAAAGCATTCGAGAGGAAATTGCCGCCATCTCCTTCGAAGATCGAGTGGTGCATTTAGGAATGAATTTGGATCGGGCCGATGTAATAATCCCGGCATGCGATATTTTCCTAAACATCACAAACTGGGCAGACATCAATGAAATCTACGTACCAGAATTTGGTCTTGCCGATGGAATCACCCGCCTACTCTACGAAGAACACAAAAAGGGGAATCGCTAAAAAGGTGATTAACGATTAAGAACAACCGCTTCTTCAGACCCGCTGCGCTCGATATCCGAATTATTTAATCGGAAGGTCTTGAGCTTATTTCGGTAGCAACAACAACAATCGGTTGGATAAAAGCCCTCCGAATTCACATTTGAAATTCTGTAAACAGTCTCACCGTTATTTGGGAAAATCACATAATTCCAATCAAGGAGGTTTTCAACTTGAGAAAAAGGATAGCCTGCTTTTAGCATGAAGCTTCCATCCTCAGATTCTTTAATCTCTTCAGCAAAACTGAAGGTTGCAATAGGATCGTTCCAATCTCCTTTGTTAAACAAAAGAATGTAGGCCGAGTCAACTTGTGATGAACTATAAGAATGCTCAATATCAAACACAAACTTCAACCCATCGATACGGGCAGTATCAGGTTCGTCACATTCAACATTATAGCAAGAATTACAGCCTGTTATCGCTAGAACTGCGAAAGCTGCCATGAGTACATTTCTCATTCATTTGCATTTTTAAATCTCACAACCAACAATCGTGTTGCTCAATTCAATATTTGCTCGGCAAAGATACCTTTTTTCATAAAGAAGGGGCAGAATCCAATGATCCTGCCCCTTAATAGATTCTTTGATGTTCGCTTAACAGAACTCGTCAAAAGCCATTTTCAGATTTTCTGAAATTGACTCAGGGCTTCTACCTTCAATGTGGTGACGTTCGATAAAGTGAACCAGGTTTCCGTCCTTAAAAAGCGCAATACTTGGGCTTGATGGGGGAAATGGAGCCATGTGTTTTCTTGCCTGAGCAACTGCTTCTACGTCAAATCCTGCAAAAACAGTAGTCAATCGGTCTGGCGTTTTGTTGTGTGTAATTGCTGACTTAACGCCTGGTCGGCAGTTTCCAGCAGCACATCCGCATACTGAATTAATCACTACCAAAGCAGTTCCATCTGCCTTAACAGCGTTATCAACATCAGAAGCGGAAAGGAGTTCGGTTATTCCAGCCGAAGTCAACTCCTGCTTCATCGGCATTACAATTTCTGGTGGATACATATCTTGTTTTAGTTTGAATAACGGCCCGTGAAGGTACCGTTTATGTCAACCCAAGACACATACCTTTGTTCACCATCCTTGTAGTTAATGAGACACAATATTAGTGAGACCAAGGCGGTGATTGAAGACCGCAGGACGATTCGACCGGAACACTTTTCTTCTAGGAAGGTGCACAAAGAGATCGTTATGGAGCTTCTTGATTCCGCTAAATGGGCGCCAACTCACCGGTATACCCAACCTTGGGAGTTCACCGTTTTTATGGGGGATTCTTGTAAGGAGCTGAGTGATTTTCAATCCTCGCTTTATCGAGAATCCACCTCAGAAGAAAAATTCAAGCCAGAGAAATTTGAG
Source organism: Bacteroidia bacterium (assembly GCA_047611425.1). GTDB lineage: Bacteria > Bacteroidota > Bacteroidia > UBA10329 > UBA10329 > JBLFWJ01. Next base: position 3,194 of record JBLFWJ010000171.1, read on the forward strand.
AAGTTGGTCGATCGACCACTTGCAAGTAGCGTGGTTATTGGAATTGGGATGAAACGCGATGAAAGCGAGAAGAATCCACAGGAAGAAGAGATTGCCTCAGTTTCTATTGCGGTTCAAAATATGATGCTTGTGGCTACCGCTCATGGAATTGGCTCGTACTGGAACACCGGAGGAGTAACCTATCGGCCGGAAACTAAAACGTTTATGGGACTTTCGGAAGGTGACAAATTTTTAGGATTCCTTTATCTGGGTTATCCAGAAGAGGAGTGGCCGCGAAAAACGAGACGCAAGCCACAAGAATATTTTACGAATTGGAGAACGTAATGAGTGATTACAAGGCATTTGAAGAAGACTCGATTGCTCTAGACAAGGCCAAAGAGGCAGCAGAACGATTATCGTTTTACCCAATGATGTTTCAAGCAGCTATGTCGCTAAGGCGGTTGGGTATTCTAGAGAAACTTCAGGCTCTTGGAAAAAAAGGAATCAGTTCTGAGGAGCTGAGCACAGAACTGGGCATTTCACAGTATGGAATAGAAACCTTACTTGAAGCTGGTTTGAGCCTAGAGCTTGTGAAATTGGTAGAGCCCTACAAATACAGAATTGCAAAAACGGGTTCGTTTTGGCTTCGTGACAAACAGACCGTGGCCAATGCCGATTTTGTGCAGGACATCTGCTATGAGGGCACCCACAAAATGGATTTGGCAATCAAGGAGGAGAAACCTGCCGGACTTTCTGTTTTAGGCGATTGGCCAACCATCTATCATGGACTTTCCAAACTGCCAAAACAAGAAAAGGAAAGCTGGTTCAACTTTGACCATCATTACTCCGATCAGGCTTTTCCTGAAGCTGCAAAGGCCGTTTTCGAATATGAGCCAAAAACGATGCTAGACATTGGGGGTAACACCGGTAAATGGTCGTTTTTATGTGTTGAAGAAAACCCTGAAGTACACATGACCATTGTGGATTTACCCGGACAATGTGGGCTAGCAAATGATCGCATTGCCGCTGCCGGGTTGACCGATAGAATCTCGACTCACGAACAAAATGTGTTAGATGATTCTTACCAACTTCCTGCTCCTACGGATTCAGTTTGGATGAGCCAGTTCTTGGACTGCTTTTCCCCTGACCAAATCGTCCATATTCTGACGCATGCTGAATCTGCATTGTCAGACAATGGCCGCGTATTCATTCTTGAGACTTTCTGGGATTTACAAGAAAACATTACCGCCACTTATTGCCTTCATGCTACATCGCTGTACTTTACCACCATGGCTAATGGCAACAGCAAGATGTATGACTCAAAGCGCATGGAACAATACGTTGAAGAGGCAGGACTTGAAGTTGAAAAAATCGTTGATACCGTTGGGTATTACCATTCTTTGATGGTTTGTAAAAAGAAAGAAAAATGAACTGGAAAAACTTGATTTTGGAAGAGGCGCTTGGGACAATTGTTCAAGAATCTCACAACAAGCCACAGCTAATTTTCAAGCACAGCACAAGATGCTCCATTAGTTCGATGGCGAAGAATCGTCTGGAACGTTCTTGGAATCTTGATAACGTTGAACCATGGTATTTGGATTTGATTGCCTACCGATCGGTTTCAAACATGATTGAGAGTCAATTCAAGGTTCAACATGAATCTCCGCAGGCAATTCTATTTGTAAATGGCGAGGTTGTTTACACCTCCTCACATTCATCAATCTCGGTTGACGACATTAAATCCCACCTCTAGAAAAACTGGCAGCTGGCCAGTGACAATTGCCTTAATGGCAATGTCATTCTAATTATTATGGGTTTTCAGAACCCAGCAATTTACTGGTGACAGCCTCTGGTATGCCAAGAGTACCCTAATTGGAACAGACATGTTCCATCCACATCATTTGATTTTACCCGTTCCATTAGATGATAGATTGTGCCTTGATTGTCCTGAGAATCACCGAGCGATGAATTCAATCGTAACTTTCCCTATCCAAAAAACCACCATGAGGTACCTATCCACTTTGATTCTTTCATTACTGATAATTGGTTGTGGCGAACATCACGAACGCGAAGCCGCAACTGCTGTCTCTGCATTAGAGTGCGATTACAATAAGTTCAGCACTCCTGGCAATTACCAATCTGGAGGTGTGCAGATGATTGATCTGATTGAAGGTTACAAAGTGTGGACAAAACGCTATGGCAACAGCCCAATGAAAGTGTTAATCCTACATGGCGGACCAGCAGGAACGCATGAATACCTAGAGAGCTTTCAAAGCTTTTTTCCACAGGCCAATATCGAGTTTTACGAGTACGACCAGCTGGGGTCTTATTACTCCGATCAACCGACCGATATGAGTCTCTACACCATTGAGCGTTTTGTGGAAGAAGTAGAGCAAGTTCGCATAGCCCTTGGATTGAACAAGGACAACTTCGTGCTTCTAGGACAGAGTTGGGGCGGAATTCTAGCAATGGAATACGCACTTAAATATCAAGAGCATTTAAAGGGGTTGATTGTGTGCAACATGACGGCCGACTTTCACAAATACGCAGCTTACAACAACAAACTGCGTGAGCAGCTTCGCCCTAGTTTGGTGGATACTTTTCAGATGTATGAAGATGCGGAAGACTACGGTAACCCAATTTATCTGGAGTTGGTTGAGAAGGAATTCTACGCCAAACACATTTGTAAAATATATCCGTTTCCGGAACCGGTTGCTAGAAGCTTTAGCCATTTCAACGGACCAGTTTACAGCTACATGCAAGGCCCAAGCGAGTTTGTTCCTGGCGGGATATTAAAAGACTGGAGTGTTTGGGACAGGCTTCATGAAATCGCAACGCCAACTTTAATGGTTGGAGCAGAGTACGACAGCATGAACCCTGATGAAATGAAGGAGATGGCAACGCTCGTTCAGAATGGTGAATCGCTTCATTGTCCCAATGGCAGCCACTTGGCGCTGTGGGATGATCAAGAAGTGTTTATGGAGGGTGTTGTTGGGTTTATTCATCGAATATTCAGGTGAGTAGATTTCCTTATCTTCGTAATCAGAAATGTCTCAAAGACTTAAGCATGAATTACGAGCTATCATTTCAGGAAAGAGCAAGGTTAGGTTCGGAGCAACTATCCAAGCAGTTATCGGTAACCTTGGAGCAAGCGCGCCAACAAGCACAACGACTCAAAGCCTCAAGCAGGTCAAAAGTGAAGAAGCAGAGCGCATAGGTGCGTTCGCACACAGATTGGGGCTTTAGCAGGAAAGGATCAATATTTCAAACTATGTGAGCGAGGGTGCAGAACAGAGGGTCTATCTTAAAGACCCAGAGCACGTTCTGAAACTGAATGATGCCATCTATTTTGAAACGTGGCGCGATTATCTGCACAATCTATTGCTGCATAACTACTTTTTTCCTGATACGGCCTATGAACTGGTAGGATTTACACAAATAGACGATGTGTTGCACGCCATGGTAAAACAGCCATTTGTGATAAGTACCACCCTGACAGACCTTTCTGAAGTTGGCAGTTTCTTGGAAACGAACGGTTTTGAAAACACGCGCAACAACGATTATTTTCAAACGGGTGCAGGCGTTATTCTGGAGGATCTGCACGATGAGAATGTTCTTACTCAGAATGGCATGCTCTATTTTATAGATACCGTATTCTATCTAACCCAAGCATTTTGGACTGATGAACAAGTATAGTTAAGCCGCCTGCCACCAACGGCAGCTAAACTGGTTTT
>JBLFWJ010000172.1:0-6736 GCA_047611425.1 Bacteroidia bacterium
TGGAAAAAAGCAGAGAGGAATTAGACCGGTTGAACACATATTATGTAGCACTGACTCGTGCAGAAAAACGACTTTATGTTGGCCTAAACGCTAAAGCCTCAAAAGATTCGATGGCGGCCCGAACCATCGGTTTTCTTGAAGCAAAGGGTTGGGACCCAACGACAAATAATGAGATTCGATTTGGCTCCACATGGAAAGAACCGAAGGGAAATATCGACTCTGAATCCAAGGATGAAGTATTGAATCTTTCAGGGGTTAGATCAGGCCAAATGCCACAATTTCGAATTCGCGCTGGTAAGCAAAAAGAAGCTTGGAATGACATGAGCAACAGCCGACAACGTGGCCAATTGATCCATGCCATTTTGGAGCAATTGGAATCGAAGGATGATCTTTCCTTATTGGAAACGGACAAAAGGTTAGCCTCTTTGTCAGATGATGATCGGACTGAAATCTTGGCTTCAGTCAGGTCGGTGGCAGAACATCCAGATCTTCAGGTTTGGTTTGAGAATGATGTGGAAGTAATGAATGAGCAGGAAATCCTGATGACAGATGGATCGATTCTACGGCCTGATCGTATGGGTCGAAAAGGAGATGATCTCTCCGTTATCGAGTACAAAACTGGCGTTCAAAAGCCTCAACACGAATCCCAATTACAGGATTATCTGCGTGCCGTTGCACCTCTCAGCAAGAATAAGCCACAAGGTTTTTTAGTGTACACGGAAGAAACTTTGGTGAAAAAAGTGAATTGATGCCAGATCAAATGTTGTGTAATTTTAGACTATGAAAACAAGGCTTAAAGAACATCTAATCAAAATTGCGGATCAGCTTACCGCTAATTCAACGCTTGAAGATGTATATCAGCATTTGGCACTTTTGGCAGATATTGACACCTCTGAAAAGCAGTACGATTCAGGTGATATTCTTACTCAATCAGAAGTTGAGGCGAAGGCCAAAAAATGGCTGAAGTAGTCTGGACAAAGAAAGCTTTCTCTCAGTTAGAACGTGCCATCGAATACATTGAAACCGAACAAGGAAACGCATACGCTTCAATAGTTCTCAATCGCATTTTGAAAGACACCAATCTCTTAAAGGGAAACCCTAGATTGGGAACAAAAGAACCTTTATTGTCTCACAAAACCTTTGAATATCGGTTCTTGGTTGTATGGAGTTACAAGATAATAGTAGGATTGACCGCGATAAGGTTATTGTATCTCGAGTATTTCACACTTCCAGAAATCCGAAATCACTAAGCGGGATTTAATCTGGCCTCCCACTACATTTGCACAACCAATAGATAATGATGGGATTTCCAAGAAGATTGATGCTTTTTATGTTCGGTGCCGGAATGGGATCAGTGCTAGTTTACGGCATGCTTATTCGCGACAGAGACTTTCCGGCCTGGACACCCAGCGACCGAATCAAGGAAGAAATCACCTGGGATTCAGTTCATGTAGACCCGAGTTTGAATCTGCAACTAAATCAAGCGGCAATTGTTGATGCCGTTAACGGCTCCAACATCCACTTTGACAAAAGCAAGGTTAGAACGAAGCCGTGTAGAACATACCTCATGACTACAGAGGATCTACACGATATGACGATTTCAATTTGTGATTCGGTGGCTACAGTTTTAGCCTACGATTGATCACATCCGAGCAATCAATTCTTTTACGATTCCAGACATTTTCGGTTCGGATGCATTGGCCACTTCGATTACATCTTCGTGGGTCACTTTAACCTGCTTACCTGGCACGCCCAAGTCCGTAATCACCGACATTGCGAAGCATCGCATGCCACCATGAATTCCAACAATTACTTCAGGAACCGTTGACATTCCGACTGCATCTGCCCCGATGTTTCTGATGTAAGCATACTCTGCTGGCGTCTCCAAACATGGCCCGCTTAAACCAGCATAAGATCCTTGTTGAACTTTGATACCCAGTTCATCTGCAACTTCGTGTGCCATTTTGATGAACTCGTGATCGTACGGCTCAATCATATCCGGAAACCTTGGGCCTAATTCTTCATAGTTGTGACCCATTAATGGATTTGTTGGGAACAGATTAACGTGGTCATCCAGAATCATCAGGTCACCAATTTCAAAATCCGGATTTACTCCTCCACATGCGTTTGATACGATTAAGTTCTCCACACCCATCGCCCGCATTACTCGAACCGGAAAAGTGAGTTCCTTCATGTCGTACCCCTCATAAAAGTGGAATCGACCTTGCATTGCCATCACCTGCTTTCCTCCCAGTTTACCAAAGATCAATTTGCCAGAATGTCCTTTCACGGTACTCACCGGAAAGTTTGGAATATCCTCGTAATTCACCTCATGATCGGTTTCAATCTCACCAACCAATCCGCCCAATCCAGTTCCTAAGATGATTCCAACAACTGGTTCGCTTCCCGTCAACTTTGAAAGGTGGCTCGCGGTCTCTTTAATTTTCTCCAAATACATGGTCAATGATGCTTTTGTGCAATTCATCCTTTCGCGCCATCTCCATTTTCAATGGCAGATAGAACATTCGGTAAGGATGGATCACCGTTTTCAATAAGTGGTGGTCGGCTCTTGCCGCGTCCTTTTCAGTCATAAGAACGCTAACATCCGATGGATCAAAAATATCTAATTTTTCACGCAGTTCACGAAGGTTCTGCTGTGTAAATACATGATGATCGGGCAGTGCTAAATGTCCTAAAACATCGAACATTTCGCTGGCGGATTTTTCAAACCTATTTGATCGGGCAATTCCAGAAATCAACCATGCTTTCTTGGAAGAATCTGACTCATCACTAATCAATGGTTTAGGTTGATCTGGAACCGAGTTTGAAAAGAAAACTTCGGTAGGATTCCAACCTTTCGCATTTTTCAAAAACGATTCTCTGGCTTGATCATTAAGATCTGCTTGACATCCCGTCACAACCAATAGGTCTGCTGAGCTTGCCCTAGACTGCACATCCCTTAACCTTCCCGAAGGAAGCAAGTTTTGCCTGAAATACGGCTCTTGAAAATCGGTAACCAAAATTGATAGGTCCGACAATAAGGGTCTATGCTGAAAAGCATCATCTAAGAGAACCAAGTCAACATCCGAATTCGATTGCTTGATTCGTTTTAGTCCTTCAATTCTGTCTTCGCAAACCGAGACAGATAGTTTCGGAAACCTTCGTTTGAACATCAGAGGCTCATCCCCTACTTCACTTGATTTTGAACTGGATTCAACTTCAACGTAACCAGATGTTGAACGGCCATATCCTCGGCTGAGAATGGCGACTTTTTTATCCTTAGAAAGCATCTCGGCCAGCAACATGGTGAGCTGGCTTTTACCGGTGCCACCCAATTCCAAATTACCGATCACCACAGTTTTTAAAGCCCCTTTTTCGGACTTCAAAACACCTGCATCGTATAGTTTATGTCTGACAGAAAGAATAGCAGACCACCCCCACGAAAACAGCAACAGTATTGGCGAATACCAAGGCATCGGCCGAATATAGGGCTATCTTTGGGCTTCAACACATTGACAGATGCAAGCGAAAGAGATCATCCGCGTTTTAGAAGAATGGGCACCGCCATCATTGCAAGAGAGTTATGATAATTCTGGGCTTATCGTAGGCAACCCGAATACAGAAGTTACTGGCATTCTGGTCAATTTAGATTGCATTGAAGAAGTTGTTGATGAGGCCATTTCCACCGGCTGCAACATGATTGTTGCGCATCACCCAATCGTCTTTCAAGGATTGAAAAGATTTAACGGGAAGAATTACGTGGAACGAACCGTCATCAAAGCAATCAAGAATGACATTCTGATTTACGCTATTCACACCAACTTGGATCATGTGAAAGATGGCGTTAACAAAATGATTGGGGAAAAATTGGGGCTGAAGAATTTAAAGATCCTAGCTCCGAAGTCAGGCATGCTTTGCAAACTGGTGACTTACGTTCCCACTGATCATGCGAAGCAGGTGAGACAAGCAATATTCAACGCTGGTGCCGGACATATTGGAGAATACGATCAATGTAGTTTCAACCTGACCGGCCAAGGAACGTTCCGTGGAAGTGAAAATTCAAAACCATTTGCAGGGGAAGCTGGAAAGCCCCACACCGAAGATGAAATTAGAATTGAAACCATCATGCCAACCTACGTGAAGTCGCAGGTTTTAAAAGCGCTGCTTTCTGCACATCCATATGAAGAAGTTCCCTTCGATGTTTACTCCTTGGAGAACTCGTGGAATGAGGTTGGAAGTGGTATGATCGGAGAGCTGAATGAACCGGTTAGTACTTCTGGCTTCCTTGGTCATGTAAAGACAGCCATGAAGGTACCTGCATTACGGTTTACAGAAAGCCAACATAAAACCATTCAAAAAGTGGCTTTTTGCGGAGGATCCGGAAGCTTCTTAATAAATGCCGCAAAATCAAAGCAGGCGGATGTTTTCATCACTTCGGACATCAAATATCACCAGTTTTTTGATGGCGAAAAGGACATGATGTTGGTAGACATTGGACACCACGAAAACGAGCAGTTTACCTCCGATTTAATATGCGCAAAACTGAAGGAGAAATTCCCTACTTTTGCCGTCCGTTTATCGGAAACCCCCACAAACCCGATTAAATATTTATAAAATGGCTAAGACTGCTGCAAAAGCTGAAATAACTGTTGAGGAAAAGCTGAAGGCTTTGTACAATCTTCAGAAGATTGATTCTGAAATCGACAGAATTAGAACAATCCGTGGTGAACTTCCTTTGGAAGTTCAAGACCTTGAAGACGACATTGAAGGTCTTGACACAAGATTGCAAAAGCTTACTGACGAAGTGAACGGATTAGAGGACACTATCGTTGAGCGTAAGAATATGATCACCGATGCCTTGGCAATGATCAAGAAGTACGAGGAACAGCAGAACAAAGTGCGTAACAATCGTGAGTTCGATTCTCTTTCTAAGGAGATGGAATACCAGAACTTGGAGATTCAGCTTTGTGAAAAGAAAATGAACGAGGCTCGAACAAACATCGCTGCTAAGAATGATTTGATTGAGATTGCTAAAGGAAATCTTGACGAAAGACAAAAAGACCTTGAGCACAAAAAAGCTGAGCTTGACGGTATTGTTGCCGAAACTCAGAAGGACGAGGAGAAACTAGAGAAAGACTCAGTTAAGGCTCGTAAGATTATTGAAGAGAGATTGATTTTTGCTTACAGCAGAATCCGGGATAATTCGTTGAATGGTCTTGCCGTAGTGAAAGTTTCAAGAGATGCATGTGGCGGTTGTTTCAATAAAATCCCACCTCAACGTCAATTGGACATCAGCCTTAGAAAAAAGGTGATTGTTTGTGAGCACTGTGGTCGCGTTCTGGTTGATCCGGAAATTGACGGAGCTCTTGTTGTTGAAGATTAAGACATATTAAGCACGATTTATGAAGGGATCCGAAATGGATCCCTTTTTTTGTACCCGATGGCGAGATTACTAATACTCATTTGTCTTTCACTTTTGACCGCCCAATCCGGTGCTCAGACAATGGTGATGAACGAGCGGTGTGCACTTGCCGTGGATCATCTCTTGAATCTTGATCGTGACAGCGCAATGATTCTCATCCGAAAGGAAGAAGCTGAGAATCCTGCCAATGCCATGGTTCACTATTTGTACAACCTTTCCGATTTCTTAACCACGGTTGTTACCGAGGATGAAGATTACTTCAATGAGCATGAAGAACAGCGCAATGCTCGAATCAAAGCGATAAGTAAAGTCCCATCCGACAATCCGTATAGAAAATTCGCTCTTGCTGAGGTTAATCTGCAGTGGGCGTTTTCCAGACTAAGATTCAAGGAGTACTTCAAGGCTGCAATTGAGATTAATCGGGCATTCCATCTTCTGGAGGAGAACATCGTTGCCCATCCAGACTTTCTGCCCAACAAGAAAGGCATTGGACTTCTACATGCATTGATTGGAACAGTACCTGATCAGTACAGGTGGGCAACCAATTTGATGGGTGTAAATGGAACGGTTTCCGGTGGATTGTCAGAATTAAGGCAAGCTGTTCAGGAAAGTCATAACCATCCGAAGTATGCTTTTCTGGAAAAGGAAAGTCTATTCCTCTACTCCTTTATTGTACTCAATTTAACTTCGGATAAATCTGAGTTGAATGCTGTGGCTGGCCCTCTTGATCGGCTTGCGATGCAAAGCCCTTTGATCGCTTTTGCCAAGGCCAGTGTTCTGGCCGAGAATGGAAAAACGTTAGACGCAATCTCCCTTTTGGAAGAATGTGGATACGAAAAGCGAAACCTCCGCTTTCATTATTTGGATCACCTACTTGGGAGTTACCAACTCTACAGCATGAATCGAAAGTGCGAGCGAGCTTTGAGTCGTTACGCATCCAACTTCAAAGGCAAAAGTTATCTCAAGGCCAACCAGCTTATGCTGGCTTACCATCGGTTAATCTTCTTCAATTCTGAAGAAATGTACCAGAGCAAATTGGCTGAAATAGTTGGAATCGGAAGCACAATGCTTGATGAAGACAAACAGGCTCAAAAGGCATTCGAAAAGGGCGATGTTCCAAACCTTGATTTGCTCAAATCTCGTTTACAGTTTGATGGAGGCTTTTTAGAAGAGGCCTTGAGCACACTTAAAAATGCGGATCAAAAATCCTTCTCTGTAAAGGACAAACTCGAATTGGATTATCGTACCGGTAGAGTTTATCACAAGATGAAAGACCATTCAAAGGCCATTTCATTCTACAAGAAAACGGTTAAT
>JBLFWJ010000173.1:0-6683 GCA_047611425.1 Bacteroidia bacterium
GTGCGTACATGGTATTTGTGCATGGCGTTAATGAGTATGACCAAGAAAGCAATTTCTGCACATGAAATGCGCAGACAGCTGGGTATGAAACGTTACGAACCCGTTTGGGCTATGATGCACAAAATAATATTGCCTGGTTCAAATGAAGAACCTAAGAAATTCTTGATTGAGAAGTACTCAAAGAAAAACGGAAAAGCTAAAAAACTCAACTATGAAGTTTGTGAAGCGTGCAATAACCTGATCGCCTCCTTATCGGGAACTAAAAGTGTCTTGACTAAATCAATACTAAAAGCCGAACAGGCAGAATCATTAAGAACTTTTAGGCTAGACGTTGAGAGTTACTTGCAAAGTAAATATCTACACCCTGTTGAAGGGATATGGTCAGTAGATGCAACAACCCCTGATGGAAGTCAGGTTAAACAACACTTTGAAGTGGCAATCCATAGATATGGTAAAGGGTTTATAATACAACCACTGACATTGGATTTTCCAGAATACGATAATTCTTCAAAGTACTTTGAAGCAACTCAAGAACCTTCAATATTTCTCTTAACTGCGCAATTCCCTAGGTCAGGATACGAGTCAAAAGGAAGATTCAGAATGCTATCAAATGCCATGGCTGAGTATTCAAGTCCCTGAGTCAGAAATGAAAATGACTTATTTAAAGAATAAAAACCTCATTTATGCAGGAGGGAGAAAACTGAAATACAGCTTATTGAAAACAAGTATTAGCCCTAAAGAATCTATTGAGAATGAGAATAAAAAGATTCGGAGCTATGGTTCGGGATTTGCTATTACAGAATCTGGACTCGTTGCAACTAATGCTCATGTAATTGAAGGAGGTCAGCGTATCCATATAATTGGAATAAATGGTGATCCTGATTTAAAATCAGAAGCAGAAGTCTTAGTGAAAGATGAAAAAACAGATCTGGCAATTCTCAAGATAACAGACAAGTCATTCAGCTCCATCTCACAAATACCATATGATATTCTGGACAGTGATATAAAAATGGGTACTGAAGTTTTCTCAATTGGCTTTCCGAAGCCATCTAAATTTGGAAAAGACAAGATTACCACTGATGGCATTATCAGTTCGGTTAGTAATGATATCAAATGACAGTTCCATTAACATTTGGTAATAGCGGAGGACCAATTTTTTCAAAGAATAGTAATGACCTAATTGGAGTGAGCGTTTCGGTTATTCACAAGCTTGAGTTTTTGAATGCTAGTTTTTCAGTTAAGTCCAAGCACCTTCTTGACCTTCTCAATACCGTTACGGATTATAAGCCTACTGATAAGACTGATACAGATATCAAGCTTGAAGAACAGATACAGAAGTATCAAGACTTTATCTACTTAATAGAATTCTCCAACTAGTACTTCTCCCCTTATGTGGATAGAAATACTGTAAGTAACTGATAGATAGTTACTTGAGCGTAATCAGTGTAGACTACTCCCTAACCAGTTTCTTGGTCACCGTTCCTGATTCAGTATCCAGCCTAAGTGTATAGATACCCGCTGGTACTTCACTAAGGTCAAGGTTAAAAGTTCCTGTCTCGTTAGAGGTTGTAACAAGCTTACAAGGGCATCAAATACTGATGCTTGGATGTTGGTTTGGTCAGGAACGTTGATAGTAAAAATGCCTATGCTTGGGTTGGGGTAAATAGTCGGCTCATTTAGCATAGGGGTCACATCATGCACCCCCGTTGGTGTAAAACCAATATCAATTTGGTATATAGAATCTGTTCCGTTATCGGAAACCCATAGATACTGACCATCAAATGCCAATCCGTTAGGATAATCTCCAGGAGCCGCAATTGTCTCAATCACCAAAAAAGTAGAAACATCTATCTTATGTATTTCATCATTTATATTTTCAGAGGACCATAAATATTGTCCATCAAATGCTAAACCTGATGGGCAGCCTCCTATTGCTTGGTAGCGTTGTAATACGTCTCCACTAGTATTTATTTTAAATGTGGAATCATTTGGTTCATATCCGAATGGTCCTTCTGTGTCATTATGCCAGAGGTCATTCCCGTCCCATGCCAACCCTGCAGGGTAACTCTGGTTTTGATCGGCAGGAGTTGGAATGGATTGTAAGACACTCCCATTTGAAGTATCTATTTGTTGAATGGTATAATTATCTGCATCAGCTAACCATAAATGAGTGCCATCAAATGTTAAACCATATGGTTTTTGAACATTTGTTGGAAGCTACCTAATTATTGAACCATCAATGGTAGATATTTGATGAAGACGAAATACCTCAGATCCTTCAGTCCATAAATACTGTCCATCAAATGCAATATCAATAATACTTTCAGTAGGACTTGGAATAACATTAATTACACTTGCAGGAGTTGAACCCATCTTTTCATGAGCATATGAGTTTTTCATTTTGATTGATTCAAGCCTGTCTGTTGGGTTACCCGAACCGTCCAAGACCACTTGTCCATTAGAGGTTATTGTAGTCAGGAATACTATTGCGATTGTCAAACTTAGTTTTCTCATGGGTTTTTAATTACTGACTGTATGAAGGTGAGGAGGTATTTCATTCCTCTAATGTAGTGGATGCATACAATATTGACGTATAACTACTAGCTAGAAACCAGCAGATTGAAAAAAGTACCCCCGTATGCTTTAGGGGTGGGGGTGGTTAATTAGATTGAGGTTTTGTTCTTCAAGAGGTCTACTTGAGATGGTCATTCACAGACCAGCAGATTGTGTTACTTTCAGGGTGAAATAGTTCATTGAAATCCTGCTAGAACTTGCATATAACTTGCACGTTATAAAGTAAAACTCCTGGAAGCCTTATGGTGACGGGGATTTGGTTGCGGTGACCTCTTGACTGCCAGTCAAACGCTCTAGCCAGCTGAGCTAATCCCCTGTTCTGGTGGCCTTGGAGATAAATTCCTCATCAAATTCCACCATGTCTCTGAGTCCATGAAGCGCATCGCGCTGTCCCATCGCTTTTCTAATCTTGTGCATCATTTGCAATTCGGCTCGTACCGTTTATGACTAAGTTCCCGTTTCATCTGGTGAGCCGAGATGTCCTTCTTGGTCTTGCTCATCAGTGCCATGCACAGATACCAAGTACGCACGGATAATTTGCTGTCGTGCATAACCGTGCCACTGCGTAAGGTTGTGCGAACTCCGCAGCTGGCGCATTTCCATTGATATATCGTACTGAGCCAGTACTGTTTCTGTTTCCCACATCCTCGGCAACTGATTCCCGATTGCTCTCGATTTTGTTTCAAATCCAGTCTACAGCTGTGCTCATCAGGGTAGCAATAAATTCAAGTATCTTCATACCTTTCGTATTTAACTGCTAATCAGATACCTCAGGCCATACCTATTTACGCGGTTCTAACAAACGGACTAGCATATCACAGTAATATAGTTTGTTTAAAACCTGAATAAAATTCAACTAGTTAATGGAGGAAATCTCTAACAGAGCTTTAATCAGTCGGCTATTTAGTTCCGCCAATCAGCAATTGGAGGACGCTAATTTTGACATTGAAAGTTGGTCTCAATGGTATAGTGTTGTTCAGGATTTGACTGGACCTGAAAAGATGGTTTACGTAATCGTTAAACTGAATCAAACGGTAACAAACGGTGGGTTTGCTGAATTTTACGAAACATCTTTTGGAGTATTCGCCCCGGAAATAATTCATGCCTTGAATGAAATTAATGCCGTAGCTACAGCTGACATTGTTTCAAGCTCTTTGCCCGTTATTAATCCAACAGGTTTGTTGGATGCTGCTTACAAAGCGTTTGTTTTTAATATTCAACTATCGGAACAGCAACGGGCGCAACTTTATTCTCATGATGTTCGGTATGACCAACTTCAAGACCACGAGAATTTAGAGGATTTGCTAGGTGGGTACTTACAGGGCATCAACAATTGAATTTTTAAAAAGCCCCCTCAAGTATCTCGAAAAAAAAACTGCCAAAACTTCTACTTCGCTATTTAATTCGAGTTCGATTTAGCTCGCAGAAATTGTGTTAAAAAGGTGCTCTGTCGATTAACATACCAAGAAGCTAAACCCTACTTTTCAAAGCAGTAAAATTTGCGATAATTAAAAATACAAGGCAAGCCGAAAATTGATTAGTGTAGGCGAAATAAATATTTTGAAAAATGGAGAATTCACATTTAGAAACGTTCAAAGCAAAAGCTCAAGGAAATGGTTGGCCAACTAAAGTGGCTATAACCGATACGGAATGGACGCTTCAATTAGATGAGTCTGTTGAGGATGGCGGATTAAATTCCGGCCCTAATCCTATGCAATATTTTACTGCATCTTTAGCTGGATGTCAAAATGAGCAAGCGCAAGTTGTAGCCGAAGAACTCTCAATCAATATTGAACAAATCAATATTGAGATTGAAGTTGATCTTGATCTTTCTGGTTTTATGGGTGAGTCTGATACTTCGGATGGCAGTTATAAGAATGTTCGACTTGAAGCAACCGTGCAAGGCGATGCAAATGATGAGCAAGTAAAACTACTTGGGCAAAAAGTTGATGCGCGTTGTCCAATCTTAGCCTTATTAAGGACAAGTGATTGCAATATTGAAAGTAGCTGGAGTAAGAAATAATTTGTTCATCCCGGGGTTACCGACATGAATTGTTTTAAAGGCGTAGCGTGTATGCCTCGAAACAGTCTATCAGCTTTTAGGCTTTGATACCACCACCAAATACATCGGTGTAAAAATTCCGGAAACACCTCCGGCCACAAGACCATCGGCTCCAGTCAATAGTATTTGATGGGTCTGCGTAATCCCCTTTGGCGCCAAACGCAGAGTTTCCATTGTTCTGAGCATAAGATGTGTCAAGTTCCGTCCTGCTTTGGTATGCCTGATTTGAGATAAAGACCACCCACTTAGCAATGTTTCAAACCAAGGGTGATCGTTGCCGTAATCTGTTGTAACCAAATCGGTAGTCTCTTCCTTAATGAACCCAGCTTCGACTATCGCTTGGTCTATCTGAGCAGTTGTTTTCAATTCGCAAATGCCATTGCCATATTCAACCATTTCCTTCGCCTTAACGTGACTTGGATTGGATGCATCATAAAGATCAGTCATTGCCCACTGATAAAAAGCTGCTTTACCTCCTGGCTTCAGTTTGCTCTTTATTTGCTTATACACATCAACAATACTTGGTGCATGGCACAGTGCTTCAATTGCATAGATTTTATCAAACGTATTGTCAGGAAAAGGCATATTCATAAAGTCGCCTTGCTTTACGTTTAATAAATGCTTTATGGAAGTCTTAGAATTAAGTAATTCGCATCGCCCAACTTGATGGTTATTGATGTTGAGTCCGGTAATTCGAGCGCCTGAAACCCGAGCAATGTTTCGCGCAGGCCCCATTACTCCGCAACCGGTATCCAACACTTCATCTCCAGGAGACAATCCAAGCTTGGTTGCTAAAAAGTGCTCATGTCTGATGATGCTGGCATCGTGACTTTCCCCTCTATATCTAGGTGCGAAATGGAACGAATCCCCCCAGCCTTTTTCATAAAACTCGGTAGCTAAATCATAGAAATTGTCTGAAACGGCCTGAGCATGCTCAAGTCTTTTATCTTAATCTATCTCGCCAAAAACATCATCGTAATCGGTTACTTTTTTCTTCTGCGTTACTGTTGCCTCCATAAATGCATGTCAAAAATGAGCACCTAAAGTAATGAACCACTCCTAAGATGGGGTAGCTTACAATACCGCTACCCTTTTCTCGATGTCTATTGTGGTTATTCCAACTAATTAAACCTTACTACTTCCTTTTCGCTGCAATGAAGGCCGGACTAAAACCATACTTTTCGAGACTTTAGTTTTGGCAGAATAATAGATTGGCGAATGAAAATTTTGAAAGCACCCTTCTTCTTGGTTTTGATGCTTATTGTGTTGACCGCGAACTGTCAAGAACCCACGGTCATCAGAGGACGAGTGATTGACCAAGAATTAAAAACTGGTCTAGCCTACGTAAATATTGGTTTGCGACATACAAATGCCGGAACGGTTTCGTCTGAATCTGGAGCATTTCAGCTAACCATTCCATCTACAGCTGTAGGTGATTCAGTTCAGTTTTCATACATGGGCTATGGTACGGAACGATTTGCTATAAAGAATTTGCTGGATGGTGAGAATATTGTCGCTCTCCCTAGAAAGTCGATTCTACTGTCTGAAGCGATTGTGAATCCGGTTTCAGCAGAGGAGTATGTTCGTAGAGCAATCGACCGCGTGACAGCAAACTATGCAGACAAGTCTCTTTTGGCCACTGGTGATTACTATTCGTTTACATCATTTAATGAAACCCAAGAGAAATCTTTGAAAGAAGCTGTCGTAAGCACCTATGTGCCTGGTTCGAATGACAAGCAGGAATTACATTCAAGCATTTTGCATGCACGAATCATAAACAAATCGGTACAAAAAGAGACCAATACTGGAAGCAATAGGAAGCAAGAAAAGTGGAATACGATAGACAGTATTCTGCCTACCATGTTTGAAATGATGCTAGGAGATGAACTTTCTGGAATTGACCCCGTGCATGATGATGAAGCCTACTTTTTTCTGCAGCCATCAAAATTCAAGAAGTTTAAATTCCATTTGGATGAGGTTGTTTCTTATGGAGACAGACGAATGCTCGTGATTTCATTTGACCAGCTGAAGCGAATTAAGCGTGACT
>JBLFWJ010000174.1:0-6529 GCA_047611425.1 Bacteroidia bacterium
ATTGACGTGGCATTACAAATGGTAGCCCAACTCCGGCACTCTTTACATCCAGTGAAAAGTCCTCCTCTTCTCGATCATACGCTCCTTCAACCCCTCGGCTCACTTTTTTGCAATCACCAATCCCTACTCCATCATCTCCGTCAATCACAATATTGATGGCATTTGAGCCGCTCACAGTAATGCTTACAACGAAGAGGTTTGTGTCTTCAATCGCGGCATTTACCAACTCAGTTACTTCTTGTTCAGTTATCATCATTAAAAAAGGGGACACTGTCCCCTCTATCCTTTCCTACAAATTCGGCCGCAAATATAGTAATAGGTTGATAGATAACCAATGTCAGCTCAAGATTCCGAGAATATCGAAATGAGAGAATAATAAATTATTGGTCTTAAGGCCACCATTTGTGTTTTTGCTCGTCCATCACGCACGAACCTATTAATGCCAAGTTGCTACTTTTGCGGGCGCTAAACCCACCTTAATGAGAACTTTATACTTTCTATCAATTCTGTTTTTAACGTCAACAGGAGCGATTTTCGCACAAGATTTCGACCAACGACTACTTGCCGGATTTACGGCAGAGGAGGTTCAAAAAATGGTGAATGAGGATCCGAATGAATTAGCTATGATGACCGCATTTGCAAGCCATGGGTTTCAATTTGCAGATTATCCGAAGGAAAAGAGGGGCGCGCTTGACCCAAGTACCGCACTTACAATTGCTGATAAAGCGACATTTAATCCATTGGCCTTTGACTTAAAGCCACACGACCACGCAAGGTTTTACTATCCAATAGCGGGAGAGCCAAGCAAAATGGTGGTAATTCTCCCAAGAACCGAGTTGACTTCAATAATTAAGGCTAGTTCTAAATAATTGAAAATGAAAATTCTAAACCTTATTACGATTGCCGTTCTCGTTGCATGCGCAGGGAGTCTTTCTGCCCAGATTACGGTCAACATGGCCGATACAAATTCTGTGGTGATTGACTGTGGTGCAGGAACGGAATATCAACATCCATTTTCACACGCTGGGAGTGGTGGTGCATATGCCGCTAACGTTAATGATACCGTTACGGTTTGTCCGGATGCTATCAACGGTAGCAAGGTTACTGTACGTTTGACTTCGGATCAAGATACTTGGACAGTTCATGAATCTGATTCTCTATACATATATGATGGTCCAGATACTGGCTCCCCGCTAGTAGGTGCATTTAATGCAGCTACTGATACAAACGGAATTGTCTACACTGCGAGCATAGACAACCCTTCAGGTTGTTTGACTTTCGTTTTCATTTCAGATGGAGCTGATGAAGCTGCATTTTCAGGATTGCTGTTTTGCGGTTATCCTTGTCAACCATTCACACCTTATATCGCTTCAGACCCGCCAACAGATCCTGGTTTTCCTGATACAGGCTACATAGAAATTTGCCAAGGCGATACGGTTTGGATGTGGGCACAAGCCGAATTTCCACACTCTTCTGCGAATGGGGGAATAGGATACCTTCAAGACTTGAGCAACAGCTCCTTCTTTTGGGAGTTGGCGGATGGTACTACGTTTAGCGGAATGGATACCGTGATGGTAACTCCAAGCATTGGTGCTGGTTACGGAGTTCAGTTGGTGGTTACGGATACATTTGGATGCCCACAAGCGGGATTCAATAAAATTAGAGTGGGAACTACCCCAAGCTTTGCTGGGGTAACCGAACTCACCGATGATAGCATTTGCTTTAACGATACCACGTTTATTTTAGGAGGAATCAGTTTTGATGATAACGATACGGTAGGCGTAGAACCGAATCCTGGTTACTTCCTGAACGGAGGAACGTTTACGGGACTGACTTATTTGCCAGATGGAAATGGTGTTGAGTACGAAACAACCATTGAGATTACTGGGTTTGATTCTGCACAAGTCATAGCAGAGGCCTCTGATATTCTAGAAGTGTGTTTGACTATTGAACATTCTTTTTTGGGTGATTTAGAAATGTCTTTGACGTGTCCGGATGGAACTGAAATTGTCATGTTCAACAGTTGGACTGGAGAGGGTATTAATCCATCATTTGCTGGAGGATTTGGAGGTGGCGGCACCTATTTAGGTGACGCACTTGATGGAGGTCTCGGTACTCCAGGCATTGGCTGGGAATATTGCTTCGGAGAATCTGCGATTTGGGGCACAATGGACGAAGAATTTGGATTAGGAAATACGAGCCCAACCACGTTATCCCCTGGAAATGCAATGTCATCTGGAACATACCAACCTGAAGAGTCTTATACCTCATTTGTAGGATGCCCGATTAATGGAGATTGGACTATCACAGTTAGAGACAATATTGGTATTGATGATGGCTACATTTTCGAATGGGGAATCTTGTTTAACCCAGAAGTTGATCCGAATGTAGAATCCTACGAAATGGAAGTTGATACAACTTGGTGGTCACCATCTTCAAATATTATTGAGTTCTATGGTGATACTATGATTGAAGTGGCTCCTCCGGGAGTTGGAATATTTCCTTTCACTTTTAATGTGGTTGACAACTTTGGGTGCAGCCACGACACCACTATAAATATTGTTGTCGACCCTCCCTTGGCGGGCAATTTTGGAGTTGACAGTGTTTGCTCTCTGGAGTATGCACTTATAGCTGCAGACACTTCTATTTTTGGAGGATGGGCTTGGGAGGCACCGAATGTGCCTGGTGGCCAGATTACTTGGAGTCCTGATTCGCTTACCGGGAACGTGGATATTGAGGTGAATTTGTCAGGTCGGTACTTTTTCTCCTTCGAGTCGGCCTGTGGTCAGGTGGATACGCTGGAAGTTTTGATGGAAATACCGCCAGAGCCTATTGTATGGCAGGACACGGTGGTTTGCAAAGGAGATGCAGTATTGCTTGACGCTGGTAATGCCGGCCTTGAGGTGGATTATGATTGGAGCTTAGGAAATACACAAGAACAAACCTTGAATGTGGTTGTATTTGATCAAACAACCACCGTTACTGTGGATGTTTCAAGTGATTGTGGTACCGAGTCAGAGACAATAGTAATAAGCGTAAACGAAATTGGTGTTTCATCGGATGATACCCAATGTGGCGAGTCTACAATGCTTGCAGCAGCTACAAACTTGTTTTCTGATGGAGTATGGACGTACAATACGGCAACTGGAGGCACCGCCCAGTTTGATGATAATGCAGCGCTAAATCCGGGTATTGACGCTGATCAATACGGATTGTATGAGTTCATTTATTCGGATGACCTTTGTGACGATAAAGACACGGTAGAAATCATGTTTCTTCCAATACCGCAGGATGTTACTTGGGATGATGAAATTTTGTGTGCCGGAGAAACCTTTCAGCTAAATGCAGAGAATGAACTTGACTGGGTAGAATATAATTGGACACCGTCCACCTTGGAAGGTCAGATAATTGAGGCGTCTGTTCCATCTACATCGTCTATTTCTGTTGAGATAAGTAATGAGTGTGGAACTGCTACAGGTGAGGTTGAAATTCAAGTAAACACTATTTCGGCCGCTGCGGATGCGATAGGGTGCGACCTTACTCAACCACTTATTGGAACAAACTTTTACGATCTTCCTGGTGAATGGTCGTACACTACTCAAACTGGTGGATCCGCAACATTCAATTCATCAAACGCAACGTTAAGCCCTGATGTAGAGGTGTCTGAGTATGGAGTTTACGAGTTTACTTACACGGAAGAACAATGTGGCTATCAGGAAACTGCAATGGTAGAGTTCTTCCCAGAGCCTGAAATCTCTCCGTTGATGGATTCTATGATTTGTATAAAAGATACAATCTCTTTTGATGCCGGTGACCACTACGGAGTGTCAACTATTGACTGGGATTTTAACCCAGAGCCTGGGTCAGGTTACTCAGCTTTCCAGTCTTCTGAGCAAGTTGTGATGGCAGACAATCCTGGAGTTTATTCCGTTACTGCAACAGGCCCTTGTGGGGTTAATGATAGTATCGTAACTTTAGAAGAGTTTGATTGTACGCTGGTTATTCCGAGTATTTTCGGACCGGGTATGACGGCAACGGACAATCTATATTTTCAAATAGAAAACCTTCAATTCCATCCTGGTAACACGATGGAGATTTATAACCGATGGGGATTTAAAGTATTTGAGCAAACGGAATATCAGAACCAACCTTGGTATGGATTCGATCAAACCAGTGGTGTATTCTTCTATATCTTGACACTTCCTCAAATTGGTGAAGTCAAGACTGGGTACGTGCATCTTTTATCTTCGAACAACTAAGTATTTATGAAGGTTACCGAACATTTAGAGCGTGCCAAAAGCACGCTTTTTTCTATTGAAATACTTCCGCCACTTAAGGGTAAAGGGATACAGTCGCTTTATAATTCTATTGAACCATTATTAGAGTTCAAACCAGCGTTTATAGATGTAACCTACCATAGAGAAGAGTACGTCTATAAAAAGCGAGAAGGTGGGTATTTGGAAAAGGTGAGCATTACTAAAAGACCTGGTACTGTTGGGATTTGTGCCGCCCTCATTAATAAGTACGACATTGATACAGTGCCTCATATCATTTGTGGCGGTTTCACTGAAGAGGAAACTGAAAATGCTCTGATTGATCTTAACTTTTTGGGCATCGATAACGTGCTTGCTCTACAAGGTGACGCAATTAAAACCGAGCCTCGTTTTCTACCAGAACCCAATGGTCATGCTTATGCCAGTGATTTAGTGCTGCAGGTAGGCGCAATGAACCACGGCAAGTACATTGATGATGAGCTACAGGGTGTTCACCCAACTGATTTTTGCATTGGAGTTGCTGGCTATCCCGAGAAGCACATGATGGCGCCTAACTTAAAGGCTGATTTACGCTTTTTGAAAAAGAAGGTTGACGCAGGTGCAGATTACATCGTAACTCAAATGTTTTTTGACAACCAGAAATACTTCGAATTTGTTGACCAATGCCGAGCAGCCGGAATTACGGTTCCAATTATTCCTGGAATCAAACCACTTACAACTATAAAGCAGGCTTACGCACTTCCAAGTCTATTTCATATCGATTTACCAGAAGATTTATTTGATGCAGTTGAAGCATGCAAGGACAATACTGCGGCACGTGAAGTTGGTAAAGAATGGTGTATTCAGCAATCAAAGGAATTGATGGAAGCAAACGTGCCTTGCTTGCATTTTTATACAATGGGTATCGCTGGTACAACCAAAGATGTGGCGGAGGCTATTTTCTAACCTCGGCTAGGCGAGCCACGTATTTCCCAACTATATCGTATTCCAAATTGACAATATCTCCGGGCTTTTTAGAGCCTAAGTCCGTATGCTTAATTGTGTATGGGATGATTGCGACCGAGAAACAATCATCAGTCACATTGAAGCACGTTAAGCTAATTCCATTGATGCAAATTGATCCTTTTTCAACGATAAGGTCAGTGTCAACACCAGAGAAAGTAAAAAGCCAACTACCATCTTGATCGTCAATTGAAGAGATGGTTGCCGTGCCATCAACATGACCTTGTACAATATGGCCATCGAATCGTCCATTGGCAATCATACATCTTTCCAGATTAATCCTATCTCCAGATTGGAGGCCGCCCAATGAAGAACGGTCTAGCGTCTCCTTTATAGCCGTTACCCAATGGCCGTTATCTGTTACCTCAGTAACGGTAAGACAAACACCATTGTGCGCTACGCTTTGATCAATTTTTAATTCTTTGGTGATTTCTGAAGAAACTAGAATGTGCTGATTGGTTCCTTCTCTTTTCAAATCCTCCACCTTACCCAAGGTTTCGATGATGCCTGTAAACATTTTAATTCGCTGGTTTGGTTTGGCTAGCCAATATGTGGACATAACCACTTATCGGGCGCTCTACTATGCCTTCTAAACGGATTTCAAATATGGTACATGTATAGAAATAGACTCCATCTGGAGCCTTCTGCCCAGTCTGCTTACTTGTTCCATCCCACAAAACATCTGGGTCTTGAGTTTTGTACATCACCAATCCCCAACGGTTATAAATTGTCATGTCAATATGATCAATAAACCTGTAAGGGAATGGCTCAAAAAAGTTATTGAATGCATCTCCGTTTGGCGTGAAAACATTCGGTAGCACGTACTCCACACAATTATCCACGCAAATCGTGTCTGACATAGAAGTATTCTGAAATGAATCCACAGCCATAACGCTGTAACAGCCGGCTATTGAGTTTTCAAGGATGTGCTCAAAAGAGAGCGGGTCAATATCTGAGGTGGTTGAAACCACCACCATATTCCCATTCATTATTGGCGTATAAAACAGCTGATATTCAACGATGTCATCTGGACAACCTGCTGGGTTTTCCCAGCTAATGTTGTTTTGAATTAAATCACAATCTCTATCCACGGTCAAGTCTTGAGGGCATGGGGGAAACGTGTCGATAGGTTCTGTACATGAGATTTGAGACCAATTTAAAATTGGGTCAATGATGCTGTCAACGCTGTAATGCCCATCACTCTCAACTCGATAACAATACTCTACTCCATTGGCTAATCCAATATCGGTATA
>JBLFWJ010000175.1:0-6519 GCA_047611425.1 Bacteroidia bacterium
AATGGCATGGCCATGGTGGTTACGGGAGTAAGACATTTTAAACACTGATGGATCAAAACTGATGTTCAGCTTTTTTAAACAAGAAATAGCCATTGACCTTGGCACCGCAAACACTTTAATCATTCATAATGACAAGGTGGTAGTTGACGAACCATCCATAGTGGCAGTAGATAGACGTACCGGAAAATTGATGGCGGTGGGAAAAAAGGCGATGCAAATGCATGGCAAAACCCATGAGGACATCAAAACAATCCGTCCGTTGCGTGATGGCGTTATTGCTGATTTCCATGCAGCTGAGGTGATGATCAAAGAGATGATCAAAATGATCAACAATGGCAAACGTCAGTTTTTCCAGCCATCATTAACAATGGTAATCTGCATTCCTTCTGGAATTACAGAAGTAGAAAAACGAGCGGTTAAAGACTCTGCCGAGCATGCAGGTGGAAAGGATGTACGGTTGATTCAAGAACCAATGGCAGCAGCAATCGGAATCGGGATTGACGTGGAGGAGCCGATGGGTAACATGATTATTGACATAGGCGGAGGAACCAGTGAGATTGCAGTAATTGCTTTAGGAGGAATTGTTTGTAATCGTTCTATCCGTGTTGCTGGAGATGATTTCACCTCCGATATTGAAGACTACATGCGCAGACAGCACAACCTTTTAATTGGTGAGCGATCTGCGGAAAGAATCAAGATCGAAGTTGGAGCAGCGATCACAGAATTGGAAAGTCCACCATCGGATTACGCAGTGCATGGAAGGGATCTTATGACCGGTATTCCAAAAGAGATCAACGTTTCTTATCAAGAGATCGCACATGCTTTGGATAAGTCGATAGCGAAAATCGAAACTGCAATCATGAATGCACTAGAGATGACACCTCCTGAGCTTTCCGCAGACATATACCGAACTGGTCTCTATTTAGCCGGAGGAGGTTCGATGCTTCGAGGTTTGGATAAGCGTATTTCCGCTAAGACTAAGTTGCCGGTTCATATCGCAGAGGATCCGTTAAGGGCCGTTGCTCGTGGTACAGGCATTGCTTTGAAAAACCTGAACAATTTCTCATTCCTGATGCGATAGATCGAGCTGGAATTATTGTTGCAGCACACGTAAGCCATGAAAAGTGTACTTGCTTTCATCTGGAAAAATCACGTGTTCTTCGCGTTTTTGCTGCTTCAACTTTTGGCGTATAGTCTAACTATTCGTAAAAGCAACGTCCATCATAGTTCATATTTCAGTTCCTCTCATTTTGTTTCAGGAGGCCTATACGATATGTCATCAGACATAACTGGTTACTTCGGCTTGAGGGCGGAAAACGATCGTCTAAGTTCGGAGAATGCAAAGCTGAGGGATCAATTGTATAGGATTGGAATGAGCCCGAAGATTCAGGCAATTTCTGATTCAACCCATAGACTGAAATATGATTTATTTGAAGCTGAGGTGATCAATAATTCTGTGAATCGGAGAAACAACCATTTAACTCTTGATAGAGGAATGCTAGATGGAGTTCAGCCCGAAATGGGCGTTATGGGGCCAAACGGCCTAGTTGGAATTGTTCAGGACGTTTCCAAGCGCTACGCATCCGTGATGTCAATTCTTCATCAAAAAACTTCAATTAGCGCTCGACTTGAAGGCACCGGCTATTTTGGTTCTATCTCCTGGAATGGAGAAAACAATCGTGTGGCGCAGCTCTTGGATATTCCTTCGCACGTAAGATTAAGTAAGGGGCAAGTATTGGTGACTTCAGGCCATTCGACCATATTTCCACCTAATTTGAGAATTGGAACAATCCGAGATTTCGATGTCGAACCGGGCGACAATTTCTATAAGGTTAACATCGATTTGAGTGAAGACCTTGCTGCCGTCAGAAACGTTTATTTGATCACTAATCTGGAGCGAATGCAACAGCAAACGCTTGAACAACAGACCGAAAATGACGACTGATACGATACGTCATATTATGTGGTTTTTGGTGCTTGTGGCTTCACAGGTATTGATTTTCAATAATATTGGTTTTGCTGGATTAATCAATCCATTCCCATACATCTATTTGCTGATTATTATGCCGGATACCTTTAAAGGTGTGGGCGCCTTGGCAATTGGGTTTCTAATCGGCCTTACCATCGATATGTTTATGGATACTGGAGGAATGCATGCGTCAGCTTGTTCAATGCTTGTTTTTGTGCGTCCGTTTATCCTACAAAACATTTCGTCAATTGATGGCTATGGCGAAGCGATGACACCAAGTGCCAAGCAACAAGGGTTTGCTTGGTTTGTGAGCTACGCGGCAATCTTAACTGGGCTTCATCACATGTGGCTTTTCTATTTCGAAATTTTCAGGACGGACGAATTCTTCCAGACCTTTTTTAGAGCAAGTGGAAGTTGGTTTTTCACGTTGGTGATTGTGGTTGTCATTCAAATTTTCTCTGAAAGAAATTCTGCCCGATAATGGCTAGCGGAAGGGAGAATGATGATAGACTTTTTGTAGTCCTCAGCATAGTTGGAGTCGTGGTTGTTGTCTTTTTAATAAGGCTATTCTTCCTTCAGGTGGTTGACGATAGCTACAAGTTATCTGCTGATAATAATGTATTACGTCATAACAAGATTTATCCAGCTCGTGGTTTGATTTATGATCGTAATGGAGAACTGCTGGTGTACAATCAGGCAGCTTATGATCTAATGGTTATTCCACGTCAAGTGAAAAACCTTGATACCACAGCCCTATGTGAAATTCTGCAGATTGACAAGAACGTATTTCGCGAGAGGTTGTCAAAAGCTAAACGATACAGTTATCGTAAAGCATCCACATTTGATAAGCAGATTCCAGCAGAAGTCAGTGCCTTGCTACAAGAAAAAATGTACCGCTTCAATGGTTTTTTCGTTCAAAAGAGAACATTGAGAAAATACCCACGAAGAATTGGATCGCACCTTTTGGGATATGTGGCTGAGGTTAACAATCGTGAGTTGGACAAAGACGATTACTACCGTCAAGGCGACCACATTGGAAAGGGTGGAATTGAGTTAGCGTATGAAAAAGAATTACGTGGCTTCAAGGGAACTGAGGTTGTAATGGTTGATGTATTCAACCGAACCAAGGGAAAGTTTAAGGAAGGGAAGTATGATACAGTTGCCGTTACTGGAGCGAATATTACAAGTACCATCGATGCTGATTTGCAGGCGTTTGCCGAAAAATTGATGACTAATAAACTGGGTGGAATTGTTGCCATTGAACCTTCTACGGGTGAAATTCTGGCCATGGTTTCGGCACCGACCTATGACCCAGGATTGTTAGTCGGCAAAAACCGATCGGTCAATTATCCGATTCTTTTGAAAGACCCTAACAAACCTCTGTTCAATCGGGCATTATTGTCAGAACTGAATCCTCCGGGATCCACGTTTAAGTTGATAAATGCTTTGATTGGGCAGCAAGTTGGAGTCACCACCACGAGCACGTCATATCGGTGCCCTCGAGGATATATCGTTGGGAATTTCAGAATGGGATGTCACGATCATCGTAGCCCTCTTGATCTAAGAGAATCCGTGCAGCACTCATGTAATGCATACTACGGTAACGTATTTCGAAACATCATCGATCACAAAGGAAGAGTCAGTGCTGGATTTAATATTTGGCGAGATCATGTAATGAGTTTTGGATTGGGTGTTCGCTACAAATCAGATCTGTTAATTGAAAAGGCTGGTATCGTACCGAGCCAACAGTATTACGATCATTATTATGGCGAGGATAGATGGAAATCCTTGACGGTTATTTCGCTTGCTATTGGTCAGGGTGAATTGGGAACGACTCCTTTGCAACTTGCGAATATGACAGCCGCGCTGGCTAATCGCGGTTATTGGTACACACCCCATATCGTTAAAGCTGTGAACGGGGAATCCAGCAAAGCGGATCATAATGTAGAATGGCATGAGACCACGATCGACCGAAAATATTTCGATCCTGTGGTGGATGGAATGGCCATGGTATTTGAATTGGGAGGAACTGGATATCGCTCTCGTTTGGACAGCATAAAATTGTGTGGAAAGACTGGAACCGCTCAGAATCCGCATGGAGAAGACCACTCAATATTTGTGTGCTTTGGCCCTGAGAAAGACCCAAAAATTGCCTTGGCCGTTTTTGTGGAAAATGCAGGTGGAGGTAGTTCTTACGGTGCTCCAATTGCAAGTTTATTGGCTGAACAATACCTGACCGATTCGGTGGCCCGAACTGAATTAATGGAGCGAATGATCGAAGCCGATCTACGACCAAAACCTGAGGAAGAGGAAGGAGATGAGTAGGCGCCACGGCATATTCAGTAATGTGGACGGAATCACCGTGATTCTCTACCTCTTGTTGATGTTGCTCGGGTGGGTCAATATTTATGCGGCCGTTTACAATGAAGAGCATCAAAGTATTTTGGACATCACTCAGCGCTATGGAAAGCAATTGATCTGGATTGGATTGTCACTTTTTGTAGCCCTCGTTATCATGTTGTTTGATGGCAAGTTCTTCACCACGTTTGCCATACCGATTTACGTGATTAATATTCTTCTTCTCGTTCTCGTTCTTGGGCTGGCAAGGGAAGTAGCCGGAGCACGGTCTTGGTTCGAGATTGGTTCATTCAAATTTCAACCAGCTGAGTTTGCAAAGGCAGCGACAGCTTTGGCTCTTGCCCGTTATTTATCCATGCCCAACACTAGATTGGAAACGCTTAAAACCAAATTGATGGCAGGCGTGATCATTGGAATTCCTGCGGTATTGATCTTGCTCCAGAATGATACTGGATCTATGCTCGTATTTGCTGCATTCGCATTGGTTCTTTATCGCGAAGGGCTCAGCGGAAACTTCCTTTTACTAGGATTGGCAGTTGTCATCCTATTCATCCTTTCTCTTCTATTTGAACCGTTCACGCTGTTGTTGGTATTCGGAACGATTGCGGTCATTTCGTTCATCGTTATCAAGAAGAAATCTGTCAAATTGGGATTTGGGATAGCTGGAATTCTGGTTGTGATAATGGGAGTAGTAGGAAGCGTTGATTATGTGGTAAACGAAGTGCTTGAACCACATCAACGAATTAGGATAAACGTTTTGCTCGGATTGGAATCGGACATAAAAGGCGCAGGCTACAATGTGCATCAAAGCAAGATCGCAATTGGTTCCGGTGGTTTCACTGGCAAGGGATTTCTGAAAGGAACACAGACCAAATTCGACTTCGTACCTGAGCAGAGTACCGACTTTATATTCTGTACTGTTGGTGAGGAGTGGGGCTTCCTCGGAAGTGCCTTTGTAATCATACTCTTTGCCCTTTTAATGGGAAGAGTTTTGTATATCTCAGAAAGACAGCGATCCCATTTCAGTAGAATCTATGGTTATTGTGTGGCATCCATTCTGTTCTTCCACTTTGCCGTAAACGTAGGAATGACGATTGGTTTGATGCCTGTTATTGGAATACCGCTTCCCTTCTTTAGTTATGGTGGGTCATCGTTACTTGGGTTTACAATACTTCTTGTGGTTTTTATCCGGTTGGATGGATATCGATTGGAGTTGCTGAGATAATGCACGTCATTGCGAGCGCAGCGCAGCAATCTCAATCAGATTGCTTCAGTCGTTCCTCCTTCGCAGTGACGAATTAAAACTTCAGCCTAATCTGAACCTTCACTTCGGTTCGCTGACGACCTTGTATTTCTTCTAATCCGCCACCAATTACTTCACGGTCGCTGAAATAACTCTGAGCAAATCGAACCCAAACATCCATGTTTCGGAAAGCTCGATATCGAATCATGGCGTACCAGCGCATCCCACGATAGTAGTATGCCGGAATAGAATAGGCGTACAGAACATCATTTTCGTAGGCATACATTCTCGCATTGTACGTGTCCGTATCGAAGTATGCTAATCGCCCACTGAATGAAACCGGGAAACTCTTTGGTTTCCAAATCAAATCCTGATAAGCCATGAAGCCCTGCTCAACGGGCCGGTCAGCTCTTCTGTATCTGGAGTACTCAACACGACTTCGCAATTTGATCTCTTTCGTTAGAGATACGGTCAAGTTCAATCGGTAGTACGTTCTCAATTCGTCTTCCAGACCAGTAATTGGCTGGTCGTCAAAAGCGCTTGGTACATTCTTTTGCTTTCGTTCTTGCTTAAAGCGTCCGTAGATTTCCAAGCTTCGGCTTGGACGGAATTTAACCTGACTGATTATGTCATAACCAGAACTTGGACGATCAACTCCGAATTTGAGCCATGGAAAACGGAACACATCCAAATACGTGGTCACATACCAAGATTTGAAAGGGTGCGCATTCAGTCCGATGTAGCCAGCTTGCTCATTCTCAACAGTCGAATTTTCACCAATGGCATTGGCATAAAGGCCTTGATAGTCCTTTGCATAATATCGATGTAAACCAACAATAGTGAGTTTCGGATCAACGGTCATAAACAGTCCGTTGAGAGTTGCCATTCCGCCATTCATTCCGATGGAAGTCTCTCCGAAAAAGTTGAAGTTGCGCCAGATGTAGCTGTA
>JBLFWJ010000176.1:0-6505 GCA_047611425.1 Bacteroidia bacterium
GCCAATTGAAAAGTTGGCCAAATTGAAGCCAGCTTTTGTTAAGCCGCACGGAACCTTAACAGCTGCAAACTCTTCGTTTTTGACAGACGGTGGTTCAGCCGTGCTGATCATGTCTGAGGACAAAGCCAAAGAATTGGGGCTAACCCCAAAAGCATACCTCCACGATTATCTGTTCACCGGGCAAGACATCCGTGAAGAGCTTCTCCTTGGCCCGGCTTACGCAATGGCCAAGATTTTAGAACGAAACAACCTTTCCATGAGCGACATGGATGTGATTGAATTTCACGAAGCATTCGCTGGACAAATCCTTGCAAACATTGCAGCACTTGCTTCAGATGAGTTTGCTCAGAAGTATTTAGGTAGAGACAAAGCCGTTGGTCAAATGAATATGGATAAGATGAATCTTTGGGGAGGGTCACTTTCAATTGGTCATCCGTTCGGAGCTACCGGAGCACGTATTCTCACCACCACAGCTAACAGATTGATTGCAGAAAATGGCAAGTACGGTTTACTTGCTGCTTGTGCCGCTGGTGCACACGGACATGCAAGTATTGTCGAACGATACGAACAATGAGACTCTTTTTAGCCCTCATATTTCTACCTGCTTTTAGCATTGCACAAATCAACATCGGTCTTCTTACCGTTGGAGAATATTACAACGAGACTGTATATGTCGGAACTTATGATGCTCCTGGAAATTGCACATGGGCAGACGGAACCGATTTCGGATTCAACTTTTCTGGCTTGACTCCGGTCGATGGCATGGATTACGTTTTGATAATTGATACACCCAATCCCGACAGCACCTATCTTCTTAATGGTTGGCTACCGGTTAATGTAGGTGATTCAACCGTGTTCGATTCATCGACAACGAGTTTGGGCATTTCCGCAGCAAGCGGCCCAGCAACAATCAACTTTCATGTTCGTTTGGTTGGCACACCAACCACAGCCGGGCAAATCTATCCGTGCTGGATTGATGCAGGAGTTACCGAAGCACTTTGCGACAACATTTACTACCTCTTTAATGGGGAAAGCTTAGTTCCGTGTTTGGTTCAATCAGAAACGGGAATCAGCGAATTGGACGATTCGTTTTCGATTATTTCAAAAAGCGGTCAATTGAGAATTGAATCAGCCCATTCAGGTCAGATCACGTTCTTTCAATTGGATGGAAAATTGATCGATCAATTCAATATTGAATTTGGAATAACTGTCCGTCCAATTAATACGCGGTCAACGATATTATTGGTTCAACTCGAATCAGAAAAAGGAACATTTTCAAAGAAAACTATGATTCAATGAATTGGCAATTGACCATTTGCGAAATACAATTGTGAATTGAAACCTCCGAGCTAACGGCAATATGAATGCACAAGAATTAGAGAATCGTGTAATTGACTTTGCCGTTTTGATAGTTGACATCACTGAAAAAATGCCAAAGTCGTATGCCGCAAAGTATTATGCTCAACAATTGTTGAGAAGCGGGTCTTCTCCGGCACTGAATTACGGTGAAGTCCGAGCAGCAGAGTCAAAGCGAGACTTCATCCATAAAATGAATGTGGTTTTGAAAGAGTTGCGGGAATCCCACAATTGTTTGAAGATTATTACTCGAACTGGCCTTCACACAATAGATGAACAGCTTTTAAAAGCCAGCAACGAGTGTCGCGAATTGATGGCGATTTTCATTGCAAGTGTAAATACTGCCAAAAAGAATTTGAATAACCCGAATACTAAGTAACGGTTTGATGGCCTCCAGAACCACCAAATTGAAGTTTGAACATCGCCAATTATATATTGAAAATTAGGTTTTTATGAACAAGTACGTAGAAATAGAAAAACGCAACGGCATCGCCATCATTTGGATGGACGAGCAAGACAGCAAGATCAACAAGATCGGACCAGACATGATTGACACGTTCAATCCATTAATGGATGAACTGGAATCTGATTCTGAGATTAAAGCAGCCGTGTTGATTAGCCGTAAAAAGGACTTCATTGCCGGAGCAGACATTGATGCTTTTGCTAATGTGAAGAAGGAAGGCGATTGGCAACCGATTGCCCAAAAAGGTCATCAGATTCTTGACCGGATGGAGAAAAGCAAAAAGCCAATCGTAGCCGCGATCAATGGAGCTTGTCTTGGTGCAGGAACTGAGATTGCGCTGGCATGTGCGGCCCGTGTTGTTTCGGATAATCCCAAAACATATTTCTCCCTTCCGGAAGTAAAACTTGGCTTACTCCCCGGAGGTGGCGGAACGCAGCGTTTACCGCGATTGATCGGTATTCAGAAGGCGCTGGATATGATGCTAACTGGCAAAAGCATTTTTGCTGGAAAAGCTAAGAAGATTGGTCTGGCAGATCAGGTTGCTACGAAAGAAGCTTTGCTTGATGCTGCCTTGATCATGGCTCATAAGGTCGCCAAAGGCCCACTCAAACGAAAGGACAAGCGCTCCGGAATGGAGAAATTGTTGGAAGGCAATCCGATTACCAAAGGCATCATTTTCAAGAAAGCCAAGCAGATGTTGGATGGCTTAACTAAAGGAAACTATCCGGCTACTTACGAGATCCTAGAATGCGTTCGTATTGGAATGTCCTCAGGAATGAAAAAGGGCTTGGAGGCTGAGGTAGTCAAGTTTGAAAAGTTGATTCTGACGGACGAAAGCTTTCAGCTTCGGAACATCTTCTTCAACATGACCGACAAGAAGAAAAATCCAATGGCGGAATTGGTAAAACCAGTTGATACCATTGGAATGCTGGGTGCTGGATTCATGGGTGCTGGTATTGCTCAGGTATCTGCTGCTAAGGATGTTCGTGTTCTCCTAAAGGACATTAAGCAAGAGACACTGACGCAAGCCAAAAAGACCATTTGGGGTGACATCGGTAAAAAGGTGAAGCTTAGAGCGATGAACCAGTTGGATGCCGACCGATTAATGAATCGGGTTGTTGGCCAATTGGATTACGCCAATTTCGAGAAAACTCAAATTGTAATTGAAGCGGTTTTCGAAGACTTGAATATCAAGCATATCGTGATGAAGGAGTGTGAGGAACACATGAGCGAGAATGCCATTTTCGCCTCCAACACCTCTGCCCTACCTATTGGTGAAATTGCAAAAGCTTCCAAAAGACCGGAGCAAGTAATTGGAATGCACTACTTCTCCCCTGTTCCTAAAATGCCGTTGTTGGAGATTATCGTAACCGACCAAACAGCCGATTGGGTTACCGCAACATGTTTGGACTTAGGGATCCGTCAAGGCAAAACCTGCATCGTAGTAAAGGACGGCCCCGGGTTCTACACAACTAGAATTCTTGCTCCACTTTTAGGCGAGTCACTCAACCTACTTGAAGAAGGTGCTGATGCCCTTCAAATTGATAAAGTGCTGAAGAAGTTCGGCTTCCCTGTTGGGCCAATCACTTTAATGGACGAAGTTGGAATTGACGTTGGCGCCCACATTATGAGTGGTGACCTAATCAAGCATTTCATCGCTTCCAGAAAAGGGGTAAAGATCTCGGACGGAATGCAGAAGATGTTTGATGCCGGCTATCACGGGCGTAAAAACAAGAAAGGTTTTTACGCCTATGATGACAAAGGCAAGAAGATTAAAGGGAAACTTGACGAAAACATGTACAGCTTCTTTGGAGGCAGTACGCGAAAGAAGTTTGACGATGTGGAATTGTACGAGCGCATTGGAATGAGCTTGATTTCGGAAGCGGCCATGTGCCTGCAAGAAGGAATCATCGACAATCCAACCGATGGTGACGTTGGTGCCGTATTCGGGCTTGGCTTCCCTCCTTTCCGTGGTGGACCATTCCGATACATGGACAAATTGGGAATCAAGGAAACGGTTGACATTTTCAATCGATTGACCGAGAAGCATGGTGAGCGTTTCTTGCCACCAAAGATTTTAGTTGATATGGCAAGAGACGGGAAGACCTTTTATTGAGTCTTGAATCTTTGGACTTTGATCCGTAGCATTGACCTCAAATCTCATCCCATGAAAATTCAGTCTTTGCTCTTCGTTCTTTCTGCTTTGGCAATCAGTTGTTCAAGCCCTGCTCAGAAAGAAGGTGGCGGTGGAATTCCAGATGCAGGAACCACCAATGATTCCAAAGAAGTTGAGGTTTCATATGAAGCTGGAGATATTGAAGCAGGGAAATCAACTTATATGACTTGTGCAGCATGCCATGGGTATAAAGCGGAAGGTTTGATAGCATTGAATGCACCAGCTTTGGCCAATCAGGAACCATATTACCTACGCCAGCAGATCAACAATTTCAGAACTAATCTTAGAGGTACGCATCCTGATGATTTATACGGTGCGCAGATGTTACCAATGGCCAAGACACTGACCAACAGCAAAACGATTACGGATGTTATCGCTTACATCAAATCACTTGAACCTGTAATAACCGAGCAAACCCTGGAAGGCGGTGATATCAGCAAAGGGAAAGCGAATTACCAAATGGTTTGTGGTGCTTGCCACGGCCCAGATGCAAAGGGGAATGAAGCCCTACATTCTCCTCGTTTAGCTGGTATGGAGGACTGGTACGTAAAGCGTCAAATTGAAAACTTTAAAGCTGGCGTGCGTGGTGCAGAGCAAGGTGATCTTTATGGTTCACAGATGCTTCAGATTTCAAATGCCATACAGGACGAGCAAGCCATTCTTGATCTAACGGCATACTTCCATTCGCTTCAAGGCGAATGATTAAGAGCCAACTTCCAATATTATTTATCACAGTCTTGTTTGCCATTGGGTGCCATGAAAAAACCATTAATCCTAGCCAAACGGACCAAGGCATCACACTTAAATCATCATGCCCGCCTGGATTTGAATTAACCGAAGATGGCGTTTGCAAACTTCGATCACTTTATCAGCAATACGAATCGCTTGAGGGAGAAGGCGTTGGAGGGTTGAAAACGGCACTCCCCAAAGTTCGAGATGGATTCACACCTCAACAGATTGATCTTGGTCGGTATCTCTTTTTCGACCCAATCTTATCCAAAGACGGAACCGTTAGTTGCGCCAAATGTCACGACCCCAAACAAGGTTTAGCTGATGGCTTGAAGCAAAGCATTGGAATCCTCGGAGAACCTGTAGCGCGCTCTGCTCCTAGTTTGTATAATGTGGCTTTTCTCAAATCATTCTTTTGGGATGGCCGAGCATCATCTTTGGAAGAGCAGATGCAGGGGCCTCTTTTTGCAGAGGATGAAATGGGCAACACCCGTGAAAACCTGCTTCAAACATTGAACAAAAGCTCAACCTATCTAAACCTCTTTGGTGAGGTGTTTCCGGATTCAGAGGACAAAATCGAATTGGATGAGGTCTACCTCGCCTTGACTGCTTTTGAGTCATCGCTCATCTCATTAAACAGTCGATACGATCAATATGCACACGGCTATCATGAGGCTTTAACCAAGGATGAAATTGAAGGGATGAATGTATTCCGATCGTTTGTGGCTCGATGTGCCGAGTGTCACACCCCTCCCCTATTTACAAATCAGCAAATAGCGGTTTTAGGAATTCCGGAGGAAGAAGGAAAACCGTTAGATCCGGGTGCTCAGGTTCCTCAAAATGATCCTTCGGTTAGAGGTGGATTCAAAATACCCAGCTTACGGAATGTGGTGAAGACCGCACCGTACATGCACGCTGGCCAATTTGAAACACTTCGCGAAGCAATTCACTTCTACACAAAAGGGCGAGGTCATGCGGTTCCTGAGGATGAAAATCTCTACCTCCATTGGCACATTTGGGAACCTGAACTTTCTGACACTGAATTGGATCGACTGGTTGATTTCCTTGGAACCTTAACGGATGAATCCTTTGTGCCAAAACGACCTAAAACGCTACCTTCAAACCTCGATTAAAATTATTCCAACCCATGAAAAAGTCATTTTGGATCGTTTCGATCGTCCTGTTTTTTGTCGGCCTTTTTGCTGGAAAACAGTTCTTCTCCAGTGCACCTCAAGTTTCTGCACCTCCGCCTGCATTCTTTGAATCTACAGGTGGAAGTCTTACTGGAGAAACCGATGCAACCAACATCATAGAAGTCAAGGATGGAGAGTCCATCCAGGATGCCGTAGGGCAAGCCCAGCCCGGAGATTTGATTCGGGTCTTCCCTGGCCGTTATCACGAAACGGTTTACATCGATAAAGACAACATTGGTGTTCAGGGTGTAATCGTTCAAGGCGAATGGCCAACGTTGGATGGTAATCTAAACGGTGAAAAAGCACTGAATGATGCATTCTTGTATTCAGGTAGCAACATCGTGATTGAGAATTTCAAGATCACGAATTTCAAGGGCAACGGCATTATGGGCCAAGCAGGAAACAACTTCCTGATTCGTAATAACTGGATTGTTGATGCAGGGGTTTACGGCATCTTTCCAGAATTCGGAACCAATGGGTTGATTGAACACAACGTGCTTAGCGGAATTGAGGATGCGGCCATTTACGTTGGGATGTGCGACAACATTGATGTTCGACACAATGAGGTTTATGAAAGTGTCGCTGGAA
>JBLFWJ010000177.1:0-6493 GCA_047611425.1 Bacteroidia bacterium
CACGACAGCTGGAAGTCTATTTCTATCGCTATCTGTTAAAACAGGAACAAATTCATGATCAGCTCGACCTCGCTGCTCGGTCTTTTTATAGGTCGTTCCCTTGTAAATAACGCTATCCATAGCAGGATCAAAACGATAGCAGTTGAATTTTTCATTCAACATAGCAACCAGACTACTATCCTCAAGAAAGCTATACATCTTGCCCATCATTTCTTTAAACCTATCATCATCCTCCATGCCTCTCATCATATCATCTTCACTATCCTTTATAAAAATAAAGGAGGGCTTGTCTTCCTTTTCTATAGCAGATTCAAAACTGGCCATATCTAACCATTTGATAGTGTCTTGACCTTTGCAGAAACAAGTGCATACAAGGAATAAGACAATTGAAAAAAGTGATTTATTCATGTGATTTGTTATTGATGTGATTATTTACATATTCCTTCTATACTGCCCTCCAACCTCGAACAGCGCATCGGTAATCTGTCCTAGAGAACAGTGCTTAGCGGCTTCCATCATTTCGTCAAACATATTTGAGTTTTGAATGGCTGCTTTTTGCAAACCTTCAATCGCTGCCTCAGCCTTTTGTTTCTTAGACTTGTGTAGGTTCTCTAGCATGGATATTTGGTACTGCTTTTCCTCTTTAGTTGCTCCAATCACCTCTTTAGGAAGGATGGTTGGAGACCCCTTACTACTTAGGTAAATATTCACCCCAATAATAGGGAATTCGCCAGTATGCTTTAGTGTTTCATAGTAAAGGCTTTTCTCTTGGATCTTACTATGTTGGTACATGGTTTCCATGGCTCCCAATACGCCACTTCTTTCGGTAAGTCGATCGAACTCCATTAATACGGCCTCTTCTACCAATTCAGTTAATTTCTCAATGATGAATGCACCCTGAATAGGGTTTTCATTCTTGGCCAGTCCAAGCTCCTTGTTTATTATGAGCTGGATGGCCATTGCCCTGCGAACGCTTTCCTCAGTTTGTGTGGTAATCGCCTCATCATAGGCATTAGTGTGCAGTGAGTTGCAATTATCGTAGATCGCATAAAGTGCCTGCAACGAAGTACGGATATCATTGAAATCAATCTCCTGTGCGTGCAGGCTTCGCCCACTCGTTTGGATGTGGTATTTGAGCATTTGCGCTCGTGGATTAGCACCATATTTATGCTTGAGTGCCTTGGCCCAAATCCTTCTGGCCACACGTCCGATCACCGCATATTTAGGGTCGATTCCGTTGCTGAAAAAGAAGCTCAGATTTGGCCCGAACTTATTAATGTCCATGCCTCGGCAGATGACATCAATGCTGCAGTTGACGCGTACAACAAGCGTTTCAATCCACTTTACCCAGAACCAAGAGTTGAACACAATTACCATGTTAGTGGGTTTGAGCATCCGTTGGTTCCAGTGGTTCATGTTGTGGATGGAAAGATTCAAATTGAGCCGATGTATTGGGGATTGATTCCGCATTGGAGCAAAGACCGAGATCTGGCCCACAAACTCTGGAACAACACGATAAATACACGTTCCGAAACCATGTTTGACAAGCCGTCTTATCAAGGGCTGGCTCAATATCGAAGAGGAATTATTTCAGTCAACTCCTTCTTCGAGTATCATCATCTGAACAAGGCAGCCTACCCTTTTGACATTCGACCAAAAGAGGGCGAAACGTTGACCATGGCGGTTCTTTGGGATGAATGGACTGATGGATTTCGGTTTCGGTTTCGGTTCATTGTTGGAAGATAGCGGATCTCTGCTACATCTGTCGGGGCGTTCCGCGGAGCGCCCGTACACGCGTCCGTTGGCGATGAACCAAAAGCGATTGAAAGATTCGATTATCCTGAGCTGGCCTTGGTGATAGAGTTGGAGGATATTCTTTGATCAGACAGGAGTTGATATTCAATTCTAGAAAATCAATCCTCCTTAATAATTCTCTTAGTCCCAATCCCCTCCTCTGATGTGAGTTGAAGGATGTACGTTCCACGTGGCAAATCTGGCAGCCCTAAATCGAATGAACCGGCAGAAGTGTTTCTTGAATCGATGGTTTTGCCTTCTAAATTGATAAGGTCGATTTTCGCATCTACAGGAATTGAAATAGTGAAGTCTCCTGAACTAGGGTTAGGATAGACCCCTATTTTATCAGACAATATTTCGTTCACGCCAGCAGGATTGGTAGAGAAATCATAAGAAAATAGACAAGACCCGTTGTCCAATTCCACATTCAGGCTACCACCCATTGTGTTGTCCCAAATTACTCTGGCGGTATTTGTTCCTTGACCCGAAACAATTGCACCTCCAATACAGGTCCATGTAATATCATAACCACCGATGGCTGGGAAACTGTAAGGATAATCAAGGATTGGCTCGACAGTTATAGGACCGGTTATGACTACTCCAGGATCAAGAAAATCTGTTTCAATCATAACGATTCCAATTGAATCCAGAGAATTTAGTTGGTTGCAAACGCTGGATACACTCATTATTTGAAACTCATAATCTCCGGGGGCAAGATTCTCAAATTCCAATTCAATGTCTGCATCGCTTGCGATACCAGTAACTGCGGTAAAGCCGCCATCTCCCGATAGCTTGTATGATACTGGCAACTGCACAGGAAAAATGTGACCGGATACAGTGACCTTACCATCCATTGCTACACCGCACGTTACATTTTGCCCTGATATAGTTAATGACCCACATGCCGATCCAGCAGCAAACTCCATTGACTCACCAGATAATTTAAGGGGATGCCTAGTTTCGTTTAAGTTCTCGAGGTCAAAAAAGTTTATCCTGTTGTTTGGGCTTGCGTTAGTTGCTATAGAATGAATAATTGAATATGCCGCAAGTGATAGGCCGATGATTGCCAATAAATTAAGAGTATATGTTTTCATGGATCGGAATAAAAAGGCTGTTAGGTTTATTTCTTAATCCAAATTTATTCATTCTTCCGCATCAGCATCAAGTTTTCTTTCGCTTCCTCGAAATCTGGATTTATTCGGATAGCCTGTTTTAGCAGTTTTTCTGCTTTTTCCTCGTCAAATGGTGATAGTGAAACGGCAAAGTTGTTTAATACGTGATGATTGTATGGATTGATCGAATACGCCCTTTGAAACTCAGTAACGGATAGTTTTAATTCTCCAAGCTGTTGATGTGCATTTCCAGCATACCACGTTAATGGGACTAGCGTATTATCAAAAGTGAACATTGGGTTTTCCGCTCGGTTAGCAAGTTCGATTACGTTCTCATGTTTTCCTTCTTTTCTAGCATCTAAAAGTTCGGTTGTCAATATTTCACCGTTAATACGAAGGGCTGAAATGCCAATGGAAAAGCAAATGCAAATGATTCCAACCAGAAGTAGTTCTCGTTTAACCACAACAGACGTTTGCCTTGATTTGGCACAATTCGAATTGCAACTTGCTCCGGCCAAAATAAGACCGACCAACACCATATGTTCTGGGCGCGAGTTTGGGAAATCAAAGAACATGACTATCATGTATGCTATTAATGAAGCCAAAATCAGCGGGGAAAACCAATCCGTCAGTCTATAAACTTGTTTGGAGTAGGTTGTTAAAAGTTGCGCAAACGGAAGGATGAATAAGAGTACCCCCAAGATTCCCAACTCAAAATATGCCTTGAGGTATTCGTTGTGAACATGAAAAAAGATGAAGCTTTCTTCACGAATCCTTGCTATATCTGGCAAGCCACCAGATGGGAATAAAAGGGGCCAATTACCCGCCCCTTTGCCAAGGAAGTAATCTTGATTTACTAGGCTTAAAGTTGTGTGCCAAATCTTAATCCTTTCTTGGGCTGATTCTGATTCAACCATTTTTGAAAAAAAGTCATCGGGGATAATTCCTAAGCCAGAAAATGACACGGTGCTAACCAACACTAAAAGAATGATTACCCAGTAACGAGACTTCTCCCGAAAATACAATGTGACCCATCCGATTAAGCCAATCAAGGAGCCTATGGTTAGGCCTAGCAAAACAGACCGTGATTGAGCGAAACCTATTGATACAAGGCTGATGGTAATAATCACTGCAGCGCAAATCGTTTGTTTTCGGCAGGCAGTATTTCTTAATTGGGCAAGAAGTATAATTAGCAATAGTGTGAATGAGGAAAATAAATTCTTGTGACCTGATAAAGAGGTTAACCCATATAGTTGGGTTCTACCAATCATGTCAATATTTGACAGTTGCCAATAGAATACGCCTTGGTAAATGATTGCCAGAACTGCCACAGAATAGAAGCCCCAAACCTTGCCTTTTTGATTTGTGTGCCAGGCTAATCCCAGTATGAATGCCGCAAAGAGTAGAATTGTTTTTTGGGCATCATATATAAGAAGTAAAGAGTTTTCGGCCCAAATCATTGAAATGAATTGCAACAGGAAATAGAGTGTAATTGCAATTAAAATTGATCTGGCATTATGACCAATGGTAATCAGCTTGCTTTTGAATATCAGCCATGCAAACGAGATAAACGCAATACAGCTAAAACCAACAAGTCGGTTTAGGTAGGTATTGTCCAAAAGCTGTGGACTGACCCAACAAAACACAAATACACCTATCGAACACCCTAAAAGGTTGATTAGATTGGTGATTCGGTTATCCATAGTTTACGCCTAATTTGGGCTCCGCCAGCCTGATGAACGTGGCTTACATATTTCTTCTATACTGCCCTCCAACCTCGAACAGGGCATCGGTAATCTGCCCAAGTGAGCAATGCTTGGCCGATTCTGTTATGCTCATCCTATTCTCTGTTGTGTATTCACCAATCCAATTACAAAAACGGTGTCTTTCTCATTGTCAATTTTGAGAACCACCTTATAGCCTTTGAATATCATGTCTCGGTATTGCATATTCTCAAAGTAGATGGATTGTCTATGCAGCATTGGGTTTTTAGCCAGCTTTTTAGTCTGACTCAGAATATCATTTTTGAATTTTCAGGCTGCACTCGGTTTGTCGCGAGCAATGTAATCGACCTGTTCGTTCAGTTGCTCAACAAACGCATCAAGCAATTCAACCTTCATGCTTTCGGATGGTCTTTTCGAAAATGGCATCCGCCTCTTCAACCGAATAGGTTTTGGCTTTACCATTTTCTAATCGGTAAGCCTGTTTGTGGAGGTCTTCCTTTTGTTTGGTAAAATCAGCGGTTTCTTCAATCACTTCCAAGTCTTCCGCATCAAACTGTCCCAAAAGCTTGAGGAATTTGTCCAAGACCTTATCACTCACACGAAGTTTTACCGTTGCCATAGCCAATCTGCTTTACTCAAAGTTAAGGTTTTGATGCATCGGTAAAGGTTTGATGCATCAAAACCTTACTACATATTCCTTCTATACTGCCCACCAACTTCAAACAACGCATCGGTAATCTGCCCAAGTGAGCAGTGCTTTGCCGCTTCCATCATTTCAGCAAACATGTTGTCGTTTTGAATGGCCGCTTGCTGCAATTTCTTAATGGACGTTTTGGTCAGTTCTTCTTTGGATTGATGCAAGTTTCCAAGCATCTCAATCTGATACTGCTTTTCTTCTTCAGTTGCTCGTATTACTTCCTTCGGAAGGATAGTAGGCGAACCTTTGCTACTTAGGAAAGTGTTTACTCCAATTATTGGGAAATCTCCGTTGTGCTTGAGCGTTTCGTAGTACAGGCTTTCCTCTTGAATCTTGCTTCGTTGATACATGGTTTCCATG
Source organism: Bacteroidia bacterium (assembly GCA_047611425.1). Lineage (GTDB taxonomy): Bacteria > Bacteroidota > Bacteroidia > UBA10329 > UBA10329 > JBLFWJ01. Next base: position 5,688 of record JBLFWJ010000177.1, read on the forward strand.
GCTCCAAGAACGCCTCCTCTTTCTGTAAGTCGATCGAATTCCAATAACACGGCCTCTTCAACCAGATGGGTTAGTTCCTCAATGATGAAAGCACCCTGAATCGGGTTCTCGTTCTTGGCCAAACCAAGCTCCTTATTGATGATGAGCTGAATGGCCATCGCTCGTCTCACACTCTCCTCGGTTGGAGTTGTGATCGCCTCATCGTAAGCGTTGGTGTGAAGCGAATTGCAATTATCGTAGATCGCGTAAAGCGCCTGTAGCGAAGTTCGGATGTCATTGAAATCGATTTCCTGTGCGTGTAGGCTTCGGCCACTTGTTTGAATGTGGTACTTGAGCATTTGGGCTCTTGGATCAGCACCATATTTCTGCTTCAGTGCCTTCGCCCAGATTCTTCTGGCTACACGGCCGATTACCGCATATTCTGGGTCGATTCCGTTGCTGAAAAAGAAGCTCAAGTTTGGCCCAAACTTGTTGATGTCCATGCCACGGCTGAGGTAGTACTCAACGTACGTGAAACCGTTTGCCAGCGTGAATGCCAACTGCGAGATTGGGTTCGCGCCAGCCTCCGCAATATGATATCCTGAAATGGACACCGAATAGAAATTCCGGATGTTCTCTTGAATGAAATATTCCTGAACATCACCCATCAATCTGAGGGCAAACTCAGTACTGAAAATGCACGTGTTTTGAGCCTGATCTTCCTTTAGAATATCCGCCTGAACGGTTCCTCGAACCCTGCTTAATGCATCAGCTTTGATCTTAGAATAAACGTCCGCTGGAAGGACTTCATCACCGGTTAATCCAAG
>JBLFWJ010000178.1:0-6465 GCA_047611425.1 Bacteroidia bacterium
ACGAAAAGGTTCCATCGGAGCGATGGAAATGTCAAATACTAAGTGGTTCAATTGCGGTAGGCTTGAATGATTGATAAAAAGTCTGATGCGTTAAGGCTTGCACCTCCAATAAGTCCGCCATCAATGTCTGGTTGCGAAAACAACTCTTGGGCATTACTTGGTTTGCAACTTCCTCCGTATAAAATGGAAACGTTTTTGCCAGCTTCGCCAAAAAGGTCAGCCATCAACCCTCTCACATGAGCATGTATTTCTTGAGCTTGTTCTGGTGTTGCGGTTCGACCTGTGCCTATCGCCCATACGGGTTCGTATGCAATGATTAAATTTTTCATGTCAGATTCTGACAGACTTTTTAATGCCTCTTTAATCTGATCGGAAACCACCACTTTATGTTGATTGGCATCACGCTGCTCAAGTGTCTCCCCAAAACAATAAATTGCTTTCAGCCCATTCTTGAATGCTTGTTCGATTTTGGCTGAAATCAACTCGTCTTTCTCATGAAAATATTGGCGTCTTTCAGAGTGGCCAAGAATGACGTGAGTAACATCAAAAGAGGCCAGAATCTGAGCAGACACTTCTCCAGTGTAAGCACCCCCATCTGCATTATGACAATTTTGGGCTGCCAAATGAACTTGATCATTTGATGCGAGCATTTTTGCCAATGGTGTCAGAAAAGGGTAAGGTGGAGCAATAATTACATCAACCTCCGCTGACGCCTCTTCTACTCCTTTTACAATGGATCTAACGAGGTCGTATCCCTCGTTTCGATCCATGTTCATTTTCCAGTTTCCTGCTACAATTCTTTTTCTCATTATTCCACTTTTCGGCCGTGATAATCGACACCAATATTTACTGAATTCTTACACGAGGATCAAATATACCGTATAACAGATCCACGGCTAAACTGATGACAACGAACACGCCAGACACTAGAATTACGGCACCCATCACAACCGGAATATCATAGGTATTTAGCGCATTCAGAATCACTGATCCAAGGCCTTGCCAGCCAAAAACAATCTCTACAAAAACGGCCCCAGCCAGTAGCGAAGCAAACCAACCTGATGCTGCGGTGATAACCGGGTTCAAAGCATTTTTCAAAGTGTGTTTCCAGATTACGGTAGTTTGAGGTAAGCCTTTAGCCACAGCCGTTCTAACGTAATCATGGGAAAGAACATCAAGCATCGAGTTCCGCGTTAGTTGCATTAAGATGGCTAGAGGTCTGATTCCTAATGTGAAGACAGGCAAAATCATATTTCGCCACATAAGCTGTGGGCCTTCAAACTCATCAATGCTATAAAGACTACCGGTAACAGGTAATCCTGTCCAATCCCCCAATAGAAAAGCAAAGACCCAAACGACCAAAATCGCAGCGACAAAGCTTGGAAGGCTCATCCCGAAAATGGACATAACCATGAGCGTTCGATCTAGCCAACCACCTTTATGCAACGCTCCAAAAATTCCGAAAAGAATTCCAAAAAAGAGTGCCATAGAAATTGCCAAAACAGCCAAGACGGCAGTTCCGGGAAGTGCATCAAATAGAACTTCGGAAACATTACGATCCAACTGAAACGATCTACGGAGATATGGAAATTTTAGGGCCAACGTTCGTGCATCCAAACTCGCAATTGAAATATGAGATCTCGTTTCTAAGTCACCATTTGGAATTGTTCCGATGGGTGAAACGTCATTCAAAAAACCGATGTACTGAGTTGCCAGCGGTTGATCCAATCCAAGCTCGTGTGAGATTGCCTCCACAGATTCTTGATCAGCGCGTTGACCAAGCATCATTCTTGCAGGATCGCCCGGTAAAACGGAGAATAGTAGGAAGACAATTGTTGCGATGCCAAAAAGCACCAACAGACTGTAAAGGAGTTTTTTAGCGATGAATACGGCCACCTTATTCTATGGCCTCTCCGCTTAAATAGGCTCGATCCAAATCGTCAAAAGCAGGTGAATCATTATGGTGCCACTTATCCAACACGGCTCCATTCTGAATTAGTAATAATCCTGGGTTTGATCGAATGATTGTCTTTAAAACAGTTTGATCGACATACAAAAACGGGTAGTTGGCAAATTGCTCCTGTCTGAACACCTCCACGGTTTCCGGATATGATGCGTTCAAACAAACAAATCGATGTCCCGCTTTCTGAACGTCTGCTGCCAATTCATTAAACCGAGGTAACACTTGAGTTGTAGCCGTTTCCAAATTATAGCTAACCATCAAGAAAGTAAAGCCTGAATCTTGCAGAATTTCCTCGGTTAAGTCTGATCCAAATTCATCGCGTATCTCAAAATCAAGGACCTTTGGTTCAATGCCTTTTTTAATCACTTCAGTCCTAAAGTCGAGGTACTCGTATGTCTCCTGATAGTTTTCCGGAAAGGCATCAAACTCTTCCTCTACCCCGGTTTCCTTGTTTTTTAGCTTATAGATATACTTGAGTTCGTCTGGAACTTCAATCATACCCTCACTGATACTTTTGCCTACAGCATACGCGCGAAAATCCTTCATAGGCAGATAGCTGTAGCAATAGAATGAAAACCAAATCATTCCTAGAGTAGCTAGAGTTGTGGTATAAAATCCAGCCCTAATGTGATCGAACAATCGAACCACATAAAAGATGGCAAACGTTACTAGCGTAAAGTTGAATGGGAACCACCAACCCAAGCTGTAGCAAAGCTTTCCAAGAACAAATAGACCAACTCCCGTCAACACATAATCGTGCACGTTCGTTTCTCGAAGACTGATTTTCTTCCTTCTGATAAACAGAATGATGATCAACACCGAAAGAATTACATCCTTATAAAACGACTCCCAAGCAGTCAATGGAATTGCATCACCGAAGCAACCGCAGGTTTTAACAATTCCGAAATACGCAGATGCGAATGTTAAAATCGTGAAGAATAAGATTAGCCCCAAAAGCAATATTGTTGTCAGTTTGGTTCGCCATCTAACAAGAATAGCTACACCCAAAATCACCTCCAGAATGACGATAAAAATTGCCTGAGGCAAAGCCCAATCATGCAAAAACTCGAACATCGGAGCCAAGGCATGCAGTGGTCCAAATTCTGGAAACTCAATAAAATACTCTTCCAGTTTGTAGGAAAAGCCAATAGGATCATTGGCCTTAACAATCCCAGAAAAAATAAATAGAATACCGACCGCGTAGCGGGCTAAGTCTGTAACGATTTCAATTGCTCTTTTCATTTCGAAAATCGTTCTTTAATTATGCTTTCTCTGATAATTTGATCAACGCGAAAATCGCATAGTTGATCATGTCGTACAAATTAGAATCCACACCTTCGGACACTAAGGTACGCCCATCGTTGTCTTCAATTTGCTTGATTCGCAACACTTTAACTAAAATTAAATCAGTCAACGATTTAAGACGCATGTCTCGCCACGCTTCACCGTAATCATGGTTTTTCTTTTCCATCAAATCCTTGGCCTCCCCGATGTAATGATCGTACAGTTTAGAAGCCTCCTCAGTAGACATATCGGGCTCGTTGGCCGCACCCTTCTCCATTTGAATCAACCCAATAATAGAGTAATTGACCAATGCCATATACTCTGGACTTACGCCTTCATCAATCTTTGCTTCTCCCTTTTCTTCAATACTTCGAATTCGATTGGCTTTGATGAAAAGCTGATCAGTAATTGACATGGGTCTAAGGATTCTCCAAGAAGGACCGTAATCCTTCATTTTCTTCACAAACACCTGACGACAGGCAGTAACTACTTCATCATATTGGCCTGTTGTATTATTCACCGAATCCTGTACTTGCATTTCGTAAATCCTATTTGCTCAAGCGCTAGTCAAAAGTGTACATTTCGCTTGATTTTAAAGGGCGCAACAATGGCCAAATTTAATCTTTTAAAAGGCAGAAATCATACGCTAAACTTAGCTGGTCGGCTACTTGTTTTGAACAATCCCATCGTAATGGGAATCATCAATCTTACGCCCGATAGTTTCTTTGATGGCGGCACTTTGGAAACTGAAAAAGACCTCCTAAATCGAGTTGAAAAACAGCTCACGGATGGGGCCATAATTCTTGACCTTGGAGCCTACAGCAGCCGACCCAATGCCAAGGACATTTCGGAAGAAGAGGAGTTGGCTCGACTCATCCCGAATTTGAAGGCTGTGCTATCTGCTTTTCCTGACGCAATAACTTCTGTTGACACGTTTCGATCTAACGTGGGAAGACAAGCTTTAGATAATGGAGCGTTACTAATCAATGATATTTCTGGAGGAGAGTTGGATTCAGAACTGCCCAAAGTAGCGGCTGAATTTCGCGTTCCGTACATCTGTATGCACATGAAAGGAACGCCACAAAACATGCAGAATAATCTGGAGGAAACGGAGATTATGCCTGATTTACTTAAGCATTTCTCCTTCAAATTGAAGGAACTAAACAGTCTTGGACTGAACGATGTGATCATCGATCCTGGTTTTGGTTTTGGAAAAACCCTGGATCAGAATTATGAAATCTTAAGCAAATTTGAAACGCTTGCAAATTTCGGGGCACCAGTTTTAGCAGGCATTTCAAGAAAGAGTATGATAAATAGAGTGCTCGACACGAAACCAGATCAAGCTCTCAACGGTACTACTGCATTGCATATGTCGTTGCTTGACAGAGGCGCCAATATATTGCGAGTTCATGATGTGAAAGAAGCTGTTGAAACGGTCAAACTCTTTGGAAAGATTACCTAAAAAGACCTCAAATTAACCACGGAACCTAACAGGTTTTGAAAACCCGTTAGGTTTATCCTTTGTAATATAGAGGTATACTATATTGTACAATACCTTTGAATCTTAGCTGACACAAACACATTGCAACCGCAACTCCTTTTCATATCATTCAACCTTTGGGATGCAATCGACATTCTAATCGTGGCGGTGTTGATCTATCAGCTTTACAAGTTGACGAGAGGAACAGCAGCCATTAGCATCTTCATCGGGATGCTCCTACTCTACTTTTTGTGGTTGATCGTTCGTGCACTCGACATGCAATTGTTAGGTTCGATCCTCGGCCAATTTATTGGGGTTGGTGTACTCGCATTAATCATCGTTTTTCAGCAAGAAATAAGAAGGTTCTTGATCTATTTAGGAACAAGTGGAATTCTTGGACGGCAAGGTTTGATGAAGGGGCTCAGTAAGTTAAGTAAGGGTATGGAGGACTCGGATGGCCTAGATATCGATGCCGTGGTTACCTCCTGTTTAAGCATGAGTAAAACCAGAACTGGTGCCATCATTCTCATCGAAGGCGATACAGGCTTAGACTTTTACGCTAACACGGGGGATGCAATTAACGCCACGGTTTCCAACCGAATGATCGAAACCATCTTCTTCAAGAATAGTCCGTTGCATGATGGAGCGGTAATCATAGGCGACAATCAGATAAAAGCTGCACGATGCGTGCTTCCGGTTACGGAGAATGAGAGTTTTCCTGCACACTTAGGAATGCGCCATCGAGCTGCAATGGGCGTTTCAGAAACTTCCGATGCTTTGGTAGTTGTCGTTTCGGAGCAAACTGGAGGAATCAGCACCGCCAAAGAAGGTGAATTGAATACCGAGCTTTCGCCAAAGTTGCTCAGAGATGCGATAGATCTGCATCTGAGCAAATAGTCACCGGACTTTCTACTAGCAACATTAATAAAACTTGAGACGCTTCCTTCGTCAGCGAAACAACTTTTGTTGTCGTATAAAACCTCTTGTTTCGCTGACGAAGGAAGCGTCTCGCCATTAATATTTCGGTGAACTTGATTTATAGCAAGTACCAGAATTACGCGTAGCGAATTGCCTTGATTGGGCTCACCCTTGCCACCATTGCGCTTGGCAAAATGAACATCAAAAAACAGAAGAAAAGGGTGCCCGCATTCAGGGCCAAAACGTGCCACATTCTAAGCTGAACAGGTACGGTACTAACGTAGTAACTCTCTTCATCCAACGGAATGAAACCAAATTCTTGTTGAAGTAAACAGAACCCAAGTCCAATCAGATTTCCCCAGAATAGGCCAACGGCAGTAAGGTATATCGCTTGAAGAATGAATACCTGACGAATCTTTCCATCCTCCATTCCCAGCGACTTCAAAATTCCAATCATGTTAACCCGTTCTAGAATCATGATTAATAAGGCCGAAATCATGTTGAAGCCAGCAACGACCAACATCAATATGATAATCACCTGGACATTCACATTCTGCAATTCCAACCAATCGAATATCTGAGGGTGAATTTCAGTAATCGTCTCAGCGTAAAGTTCTGGTGGCAAGGACAGATGAACACGTTCGGCAACCTGATCAAGCATTTCAAAATCAATTACAGATACTTCCAAACCTGCAAACTGATTCGACTCCCAACCATTCAGTTTTTGAATTTGCCGAACATCCATCATGATGTACATCCGGTCAAAATCTTCAAATCCGGTTCGATAAATTCCTGAAATGGTTACCGCCCTTACGCGTCT
>JBLFWJ010000179.1:0-6411 GCA_047611425.1 Bacteroidia bacterium
GGAGTTCTTCTCGTTCGATGCAAATGGAACAAAACTGAATGGCTGGATGATTAAGCCAAATGGATTTAGTAAAACGAAAAAGCATCCTGTATTAATGTTCGTTTATGGCGGACCAGGAAGCAACACGGTAAACGATTCGTGGGGTCACTCAAACCACATTTGGCACATGCATTTGACTCAATTGGGTTACGTGGTTGTCTCGGTAGATAATAGAGGTACTGGAAATCGAGGCCGTGATTTCAAACACATGACCTACAAAGAACTAGGCAAGTTTGAAACGGAAGATCAAATTGCAACGGCACAGTATTTAGGAACGCTTCCTTATGTGGATTCTGAAAGAATTGGCATTCAGGGATGGAGCTATGGCGGGTACATGACGTCATTATGCATGACCAAAGGCGCAAAATATTTCAAAGCAGGAATTGCTGTCGCACCGGTAACCAACTGGCGGTGGTACGACACCATTTACACCGAGCGATTCATGCGAACTCCAAAAGAGAACGCAAATGGCTACGATGAAAACTCACCCATCAACCATGTTGAGAAACTCGAAGGAAGCTACCTTCTAGTTCATGGTGGAGCTGATGATAACGTTCATCTTCAAAACACAATGGAGATGGTAACTGCTTTGGTAGATGCCAATAAGCAGTTTGATTTATTCGTTTATCCAAACAAAAACCACGGCATTTACGGAGGCAATACGCGTTATCACCTCTTTACGAAAATGACCAATTTCCTAAAAGAAAATCTATAATCAACCACCATGAGCACAGCCATACAGCCTAAAGAAATGTTCGGACACCCAAAAGGACTTTTCTATCTATTTTTTGCAGAATTATGGGAGCGATTTTCATTCTATGGAATGAGAGCTCTTTTAACTCTTTATCTAATAAACGATCTGTTCCAAAATTTGGCCAATGGAACACAGGTAGCATATGAGATCTATGCAGCTTATGGCTCATTGGTTTATTTCACTCCTGCTTTAGGGGGTATGATTGCCGATAGATTAATTGGTCATAAAAACTCCATCCTGCTCGGAGCTATTTTAATGACCCTCGGTCATTTTGTAATGGCGTATGAAGACGATTATATCTTCTACATAGCTCTTGGGCTCCTAATTATGGGGAATGGGTTCTTTAAACCAAACATCTCCACAATGGTAGGTGGCCTATATGAACGGGGTGATGTAAGAAGAGATGCTGGCTTCACAATCTTTTACCTAGGAATTAATGTAGGCGCGTTTATCGCCCCCTTGGTCTGTGGTTGGTTAGGTCAAAGTTATGGATGGCATTATGGTTTCGGTGCAGCGGGAGTTGGTATGTTAGCCGGTCTTGTTGTTTTCTGGCACGGTGTGGGAAACAATGTTTATGGAGACCAAGGTCATCAACCAAAAGAGTGGAGCGAGAAAAAGATAGCTGGGATGAATATTAGAGTTCCTGTATGGGTTCTTTCTTTTGCGGCAGTGCCGGTTTTCGCATACTTGGTTCAAAATAACTCGACTAAAATATTGGCCTCTGTTTTTGAGGATATGGGTTTATTACAGTTTCTACTGTTTACCCTTCTGGCTCTAGTTATTCTTTACATAATATTCATTTCCATTTTTAAGCTCTCAAGAGAGGAGGTTTCAAAACTTGTGGTGGTTTGTGTGCTTACATTATTCATTACTGTGTTCTGGTCATTTTTCGAACAGTCAGGTAGTGCACTTACTAATTTTGCTGAGCAGAATGTTAATCTGATCGGATTAAATGCCTCTCAGACAAACTCGATTAATCCTTTTTGGATCATGGTACTCGCAGTTCCATTCTCTCTCATGTGGAAAGCATTAGATAAAAAAGGATTAAACCCCAACACCCCAGTAAAATTTGCTTTAGGCATAGCTCAATTAGGTGTCGGATTTCTAGTTTTTTCTTTAGCTGCCGGAAGTGCTGATGACAATGGTATGGTCCCGATGATGTTTTTGGTTATTGGGTACCTACTATTAACTACCGGGGAACTCTTTGTTTCACCCATTGGTCTTTCCAAAGTAACCGAACTTTCCCCTGGATGGTTGACTGCCTTTATGATGGGAGTATGGTTCTTGTCTTCATCTTTTGCGCACTTTATTGCTGGTATAATTTCTAAAATGACAATTAGCGACAATGGAGCTGACGGCTGGATTCAAACCACAGCAAAAGGAATCACCGGAATGGATGCAGCAGCTTTAGACGGTGCCACTGAGGGTATGGTCAATCTAGCCAACTACACGAATGTATTTGCACAAATAGGAATCATTTCTTTGATCATTTCTGTATTGGCTTTAGCCGTTTCCCCAGTATTGAAAAAGATGATGCACGAAATTCATTGATGCAGAACCTTTGAACCAGAACTTGCGTATTGATTAGCTTGACAGGAGTCGCTGCCTTCGAGATTAAAAAACGTAAATTTGTTTTACACCGAGTGAGGAATTGAAATTAGAGGAACATGGCAGATCTATCAAGACCATTCATCATTGAACCAACTAAGGAAACACCACATGTGGTGTTGGATACAGGCGCAAACCGATTTGAGGTAAGTGGCCGTTGTTTTCCATTAAATGCAAAGGGATTTTACGCTCCAGTTTTGGAGTGGTTGGATGCCTATGTCGAGAAGCCGAACGCGAGTACAGAATTCATATTCAGATTGGAGTATTTCAATACGCCATCATCAAAATCGATATCCGATATTCTTAAAAGGTTGAAGGCGATTCAAGATGGAGGAAAGGAAATGAAGATTATCTGGTACTACGAAGAGGATGATATTGATATCCTTGATCTTGGTCACGTGTTCTCAAGAACCCTGGATATCCCTTTTGATTTTCGTGAGTACAACGATTGATCAAATCAAATAGATGTTTCAAGCCGCTCTTTTCAGAGCGGCTTTTTTGTTGATTATTGAAATCTCTGATGTTGAAGTTCGATCGAGTATATAGCTTAGCCAAGGATGTTTTGGTTGTAGTAGTGTTGATCCATTCAATCACTTTACCAAGTTCGTGCATTGCGCAAAAACCTGATAAAAATTTCTTCAATAAGAAATGGGTGAAGGTGGAAAGCAATCGATACTACTTCTATCGTATTGTTTCTGTTGAAGGCTCAATCACAGTCATTAAGGATTTCTCTCGGTCAGGGAAGTTGCAGTTTGAAGGAAAATGGGAAGTTGATGATAGTTTGCAGTCATTCATTACGAATCAAGGGATACCGACTTTGCATGGACGGATTGATAAAGCAACTTGGTACAAGAATGGAAACGTCACAAAGGAAACTGTCTATTTACCAAATGGAACCCCTGTAGATACGACTAAGGATGTAAGATCTTTTTGCACTCAATATTTCAAATGGGGTAAAGCGTACGATTGGCCTGAGTTGAATGGGAAGAAACACGGTACTATGCAATGGTATCATATTGGTACAGGGGAAGTTTATGTGACCATGGACTATAAGGACGGTGTAAAGCATGGAAAGGAAATCATGTTCTATCGTGACAGATCAATTCATATGGAGGTGGATTATGTCAACGGGCAAAAGCACGGAAAGGACTCTAGGTATTACCGATACCCTGATCGACCAAAACAAATACGCGTTTACGAAAACGGGAAGTTGTTTTCCAAGAAGAAATTCGACATTCTGATCGATTGGGATTAGTTACGGTAAGTCACGATGACCTGATTGCCTCTACTGGATCCATTTTAGAAGCGAAGTAAGCGGGGATCACACCTGCCAAAAGGCCAATCAAAGCAGATATTCCCATTCCCATTACCACGTTGCCCATGGTGAGGTAAAGTTCAATATCCATAAGCGCAGAGACCGCAAAAGCACCCAAGTAAACAATGGCCACGCCAACTCCACCACCAATCAAACAGAGGACTACAGCTTCCGAAAGGAATTCAACCAGAATAAACCAATTCTTGGCACCCAGCGACTTCTGAATTCCAATCAAACCAGTTCTTTCTTTCACCGATACGAACATGATATTGGCAATGCCGAACCCACCTACCAAAAGAGAGAACCCTCCGATAAACCAACCAGCAACTGTCATTATTCCGAAAAATTGATCGAGCCCGTTGGCCAATAAACTGATCTCATTTAACGCGAAATTATTGTTGGCTGTTGGTTTCAGTCTCCGGACTGAACGCATTACACCTTCCAGTTCAGCTTTCAACTCATCGGTAGAAACACCATCTTTTCCTTTAACCATAATCAAAGGGTTCATGCCATTTCCATCCAATCGAAAGAATCGTTTCACCTTCTCAACCGGAATGAGGACATAACTGTCCAAGGAAGCCCCAAACATTGATTCACCCTCAGGGCCAAAAACCCCGATAACGGTGAACTTTTGCCCTTTTAATTTCATTGTTCTACCAACGGGATTTACAGGGCCATAAAGTCCCTGAGAAATGGCCATGCCTATCAAACAGACATTCTTTCCAGAAGCCGATTCTTGTTCCGTGAAATAACGGCCAGCAGCAAGGTCGAATGTTTTTATTTGATCCCAATCATGCGTTACAGCTACCATTGCTGCTCCGTTTACCAGATTGCCGTTGCCTTCTACACGTTGGCCTTTTGAAACCATAAAGCAGACAGCTTCTGCTGCTCCACATCGTTCTTTAATCGTTTTAATCTCGTGAAGTTGGGGATGTGGTCGCTGCCAATACTTCCACCACTCGTACTCACCGCCCATGGCCCATGGCCATTTCTGTACGTAAACCGTGTTACTTCCTAGTGATTCAACGTTGGTTCTTATGTTGTGCTCCATTGAATCGACCAGCGTGAAAACCGCAATGATGGCAAGGATTCCGATGGTAATTCCCAAAAGGGAAAGCACGGTTCGAAGCCGATTAACAATCAATGCATTGATTGCCATTTTAATACTCTCCGAAAACAGTTTTATGAATAACATATGAACCTGTTGATAGGCCGTGTATAACGTGGGTTAAAGGTACTTGAACGGTTTAAAAAACCACTAACTTCGCAAGACTCTAAAAGGTGGATAAACCCCTCGAAAACAAAGGGTTTAGGGTTTTTTAAGAGTGTGTTTCCGAATTTACATCGTTTATCAACAATCATTGTGGTGGTCAAGTTCACTGCAGAATTATTAAAAGTTCAGTTCGCGTAAAATGAGCACACAGATAAAGATCAGAAAAGCACTAATCTCAGTTTTTAGCAAAGAGGGGTTGGGTCCGATTGTAAAGCGATTGGATGAGCTTGGTGTAGAGATCCTATCCACAGGCGGAACCAGAACATTTATCGAGAATCTAGGAATCAAGGTTCAGAAGGTAGAGGAGTTGACCGAATACCCTTCTATTCTTGGTGGTCGAGTTAAAACACTTCACCCAAAAGTTTTTGGGGGGATTTTGGCTAGAAGAGAAGATGAAGGCGATGTACTTCAATTGGATGAATTCGAGATTCCGACTATTGACTTAGTAATCGTTGATCTTTACCCTTTTGAGGATACCGTTGCAAGTGGTGCTCCTGAAGCAGATATTATCGAGAAGATTGATATCGGTGGTATTTCACTAATCCGAGCGGCAGCGAAAAACTTCAAGGATGTGATTATCGTGCCGTCCATGCATCAATATGGATACTTGATGAATCTTCTGAATGCGGGAGATTATTCAATTTTGGAGCAACGTAGAGAATTGTCTCAAGCCGCATTTAATGTGACTAAAGACTATGATTCGGCCATTCACGGGTACTTCGCTGGTGATAGTAGTTTTGGACATTCTGAATCTGAATCAACAGCACTTCGCTACGGTGAAAACCCACATCAAAAAGGGTGGTTCCATGGAAAGTTGAGCGAGTTGTTCGATCAATTACATGGAAAGGAATTGAGCTATAACAACCTTTTGGATGTTGATGCTGCTGTTAATCTTATTGCGGAATTCAACGACCCTACGTTTGCCATTCTAAAGCATAATAACGCTTGTGGGTTGGCAACACGACCAATTCTGGTAGATGCCTATCGTGATGCGTTGGCTGGTGACCCAGTATCTGCTTTTGGCGGAATCTTAATCACCAACCGTGAAATAGATTTGTCAACAGCAGAAGAGGTGAATAAGCTTTTCTGCGAGGTGGTGATTGCACCGTCATACAATGCAGAGGCGTTGGAGGTTTTGAAGTCAAAGAAAAACCGAGTGATGCTTATTCAGAAGCAAGTTGGTTTTCCAAACAAACAATTTCGATCCTTGTTGAACGGAGTATTGGAGCAGGAAAAGGATCTTTCGATGGAAGATCGAACTCAGATGGAATCTGTTACGACAGCAAAACCAACAGAAACTGAATTGGCTGACTTAGAGTTTGCAAACAAATTGGTGAAGCACACGAAGAGCAATACGATTGTGTTGGCAAAAAATGGTCAGTTATTGGCCAGCGGATGCGGAATGACAAGTCGAGTAGACGC
>JBLFWJ010000180.1:0-6346 GCA_047611425.1 Bacteroidia bacterium
TTGTACTTCCAGAAAGAAACATATCGTGCTCAAACGTTGGCTTCTCATATTCGCACCTAGCGTATACACGCAATGATTTCTGTGGGGCGCTACGTGTTTTTTGACCTGAAATGCGCAGCCCCATATTGCTTTGAAAAGCCAATTCTCCATTTGTATCGAAGAATTCAAAGTGGCCGTCTCTTTCCCAATATCTTCCCTTGTTAAAGTAGTTTCCAGTCCATTCCGGATTGTTTGGGTCGAATGCCGAGCCGGGAACGTAAATCCCTGATTGGAAATCGAACAAATCATTTGGGTCTGTCGAAATCGCGACTACCGGCATATTGAAATTTAGCGTTCGGTTGAAATACGTTTGAGTGACAATTTGGCTCGATGGCTTGTCGTTATTAAAACAGCCAGCTTTAATTACTGTGGCTTTGTGTTGAATATTTAATGGCGGTTTCCAGCCAAACTCAAAATCTAACCAAGGGATAGAATCGAAGGTGAGTGGCGCTGTAGGTATGAACGATATTTCATGTGTCCCATTCTGGTGAATGAGGATTGGGTTTAGGAATATGGACGAACCTGTGTCAGGAAGCGCGCCATTTAACGTGTATCTCACTGTTTGTGAGCATGAAATGTCAAGATTGAATGTGGATGGATGAATGCCAGAACTATGGGAAAAGACCAGGTCTTCTTTAGAGTTGGGGTTGTTGGATGCATCAGGTGTCGGGAAGTCAAAAACCATTTTCAATCCAGTTCCATCGGGGCTTCTGCCGTAAGACGCATCCACATGCAATTCAATGGGCTGCCAGTAGTCTAGAATGATTCCATCAGAATCTGAGAGAATTAACGGTTCTCCTGAAGAACTTATTTTGAAATTAGTGTGCAATCCGGGCCCAGTAATTCTGCCCTTTCCGGAGGCAAACACCAGTAAATAACTGTTGGCTGATATGGTGACTTGCGGAAATGTCCATTTGTTTGGATCGGAATCATCATCAGAAATCATGTATCCATCTATAACGATATCGTTTTCGGTTGTGTTGAATAATTCAATCCAATCGCTGGTCTTGCCATCCTCGTCTTCGTAGGTGCACTCATTTTTAGACATAAATTCGTTTATCACCACGGATTGCCCAAAAACTGAAGTGCATAACAACAAACAACATAAAATTCCGATGTGTTTTTGCCTGAGCATTCGCCTAAGTTACACGACTACTTTGTGTTTGCTTTGAATGCTAAGGCAGCTTTTCAGGAAGCTCAAACTGGCCTTTAAGTAAAAATGCATCCTCAGGGTCCATCATGATGTAATACCGTTCGTTGAGCCGCTCTGTGCGATCATACCAACCATTTACCAAGTTCATATCCAGAAGTGGCCAGTGCGATCCCACAAGGGCATAAGGGCAATTGGGGTCGAGGTAGCAGCCATCAACGCGATCGGTAAATCTGTCAATTCGCTCGTTGCCATCGGCCATACGGGCAGCGATACGGCCCTCACCTAAATAGTTTAACTGCCAAAGCAAATTCCATTCTGACACGAACACATGATTAACATTTCGTGCTTCAAGGGTTTCGTGCAATTCGTTAAGCATCTGCATGTCATTTAATTCTGGGGCGAACCAAAATGACACGTACTTGCCATATCCGGTCTGGGCTGTGGCCAGAAACATGATGCAGAATGGCAACACAATGGCCAGCATCCATTTGTTGATCCGATAGACCTCGATCACCATGGTGACGACCACAAAAAGCAGAATCAGGTGAAACCCAAGGACATAGCGAGCCCCGGCAACTCCGAAAAATGGAAGTGCAATGACCGCACTGATCGCGCACAATAACAACACGAGCATTGACAAACGGTAATCACGGCTTCCTTTTATTGCTGAATAGACCAGCATTAAGGTTGTGAGAAGTAGAAATCCAGCAATGCCCATTCTAACCTGAAATGGCACCGCGTACACGTCTGAGTAGGAAAAGTAGCCAGAAACATGTGACCAGAATCCGTCAATGAAATAATGCTTGAAATTGGCCAGATCGATCTCACCCATTTTTACGGGTTTCCAATGATCTTTATTCCACAAGGCCGGAATTCGCATCAGGCCAAGGAAGATCGCACCAGGAATACTTGCGTTGATGGCCAATTTAAATTGTCCTTTGTTGAATAAGCGGCTAGCCATTATTGGAAGCAGAGCTAAAAGAAACAGTGGTTGT
This sequence comes from Bacteroidia bacterium, assembly GCA_047611425.1. Lineage (GTDB taxonomy): Bacteria > Bacteroidota > Bacteroidia > UBA10329 > UBA10329 > JBLFWJ01. The sequence goes on from JBLFWJ010000180.1 coordinate 2,188, forward strand.
GCCAGAAGTACTATTACGAGATAGACCATCACCTTTATCCAATCTTTAAGGCACCATACTGCCTTGGTAAAGTGGCTTTCAAATACTAGGATTGAAAACAAAAAGGCAGACATGTAACGGTCTTGGACGGTCCATGGTGGTATGCATACCATTACGATAAGCGACAATCCATAGATCCAGATGCTATCTGTATGCAAGCGTACCAAAGCTATGAGCCGCCAAAACCCCACGGCCATCAAAAGCATGCCCCCCAGTTTGAGGGTGAGTACCGAACTTCCGAAAAAAGGGATGAACAAGGTGGTAGCTACGACCTCGAAAATTGCGAGGCCATAACGCTGGCCGTAGAAGTATACAGGAAAGGCATCTAAGTGCCACAGGTCTCTCGCCATGATACCAAGCAGGGCTTCATCGCCATCAAAGAAAACATGATCGCTCAGTAAATAGGGCAGACGGGCAATGATCACACAGGTCAGAACCAATGCAAATTCCAGTGCCGGAAAGCGGTTCAGGACGTTCATTTCAAGCGATGGTTGACTGTTCTTTTACCATGATACTCAAAACGGAATGAAACTACGATTCTACAGTCAAGTGCTCCCAAATAAGGTCTTTGAGCTTATCAAGGTTTTTCTGAGCGTGTGCTGAAATCATTACAAAAGGCACATCAACGGTGATCGAATCTCTTATCTCGGCTTCGAGTTCATCGTCCAACATATCACATTTGGTAATTGCCAAAAGGCGCTCCTTGTCCAGCAATTCAGGGTTGAATTTCTTGACTTCATTCAGGAGAATTTCGTACTCATCATTGATGTCATCAGCATCTGCCGGAACCATGAAAAGTAACGCTGAGTTTCTTTCGATGTGTCGAAGGAATCTATGTCCAAGACCCTTTCCTTCACTTGCGCCTTCGATAATTCCAGGAATATCGGCCATCACAAAAGACTTGTGACCACGATATGCCACAATACCCAAATTGGGTGTAAGCGTAGTAAATGGGTAATCAGCGATTTCAGGTTTAGCTGCGGAAACGACTGAGAGCAGAGTGGATTTGCCTGCATTGGGGAATCCAACCAATCCAACATCGGCCAAAACCTTCAATTCGAGGATCATCCAATCTTCCACAGAGTCCTCACCCGGTTGGGCGTATCGAGGTGTTTGATTTGTGGATGACTTGAAATTATAGTTACCAAGACCACCACGACCACCTTTTACGAGGATCATTTCCTGACCGTCTTCGGTAATCTCTCCAAGGATTTCACCAGTCTCTAAATTCTTTGCAACGGTACCAAGAGGTACTTCAATTATTTCATCTTTTCCACGTGCTCCAGTACTCTTGCTCTGAGTACCGGTGGCTCCATGACTAGCAATAATGTGCTTTCGGTAGCGTAGGTGGATTAATGTCCAAAGTTGCTTGTTTCCAACCATAATTACGTGACCACCTCGACCACCGTCTCCTCCGTCAGGCCCACCTTTCATAGTGATTCTAGAGCGCTCCAGGTGTGTACTACCTGGCCCTCCTTTTCCGCTACGGCAGCAAACACGTACGTGATCTATGAAATTCGTTTTCATCCTGGATAGTGGTTTTAACTGAGGTGTTTCAATGTGTCGCCCTGAACGGAGTCGAAGGGTCAACCTGGACTTGGACTTCGACTAACGCAAAGAGTTTTGCCTATGCCTCAACGGCATCAATAGTTCCGCACACACGGTCAAAAATATCATCGATGCTTCCCACACCATGAACAAGTCTCAATTTGCCTTGGCCGCTGTAAAAATCAGCCACAGGAGACGTTTGCCTTTTGTAGTTGTCAATTCGATTTTGAATGATCTCTGGATCTGCATCATCAGCACGACCTGAAACCTCAGCTCGTTTCAATAATCGTTGTTTCAATTCTTCTTCTGGTACATCAAGTGCGACCATCAATGTAATCGAGTCACCTTTAGCTTCGAGAAAAGTATCTAACGCAGCGGCTTGTGCATTCGTTCTAGGGAACCCATCATAAATCACCCCTTTTGCGTTGGGATGTTTTGTCACTTCATTCTCTAGAATCTTAATCGTGATATCATCTGGCACCAAGTTTCCCTTGTCGGAATAGCTCTTGGCTAATTTCGCTAGGTCTGATTCTGGGTCAAGTGCTCGAAATACGTCACCAGTTGAGATATGAACCAGTCCATACTGACTCTTCAATTTCTCTGATTGTGTTCCTTTTCCTGCTCCCGGAGGTCCGAATAATACGATGTTCAGCATGAATTAAGCTTTTAGGTTTTAGGAAGTAGCTCTTGGCTATTTAGTTACTGCTTTAATTGATAAATAGACGGAATGTTCCGCCCCAATTCGTTGTAATCGAGACCAAGTCCGACAACAAATCTGTCTGGAATTTCGAGTCCGATGTATTCTACTGGATAATCCTTTTTAAAAGCGTCCGGCTTAAAAAGCATGGTGCAAATTTTAACTGAAGCAGCACCGCCAGTTTTCAAATCAACCCGAAGTCGCTCCATCGTGTTGCCTGTATCCACAATGTCTTCAAGAATTACGACATGTCGGCCATTCAAATCGACATCCAGCCCCATTTTCTCTACAACGTTTCCGGTGCTTTCGGTTCCTCGGTAGGAGGAAACTCTTAGAAAAGCCACTTGGCAATCCATTTTCATTTCGATAAAAATCTTGCTGGCAAAGACAAAAGCGCCATTCAAAACGACTACAAAAAGTGGATTTTTGCCCACGTAGTCAGCATTGAGTGTGACTGCAAGCTGGATGATTGCCGCAGCAATTTCGTCCTCACTTAGGTAGGGCTCAAACTCTTTGTCGTGCAATCTAATCAAGGACATGCGGCTGCGATAAGGCGCGCAAAGGTAGCATCTGTGCTTGCACTCAAGCGACTTTTGTCAGGTCGATTGTTTATGCGGTATTGACTCAATCGCAGAACCGCTTTATCAATCCGTAGGCGTCAACAAAACCAAGTTGTCCAGCTGCACTTAAGTCTTTACAGCTTTCGTCCGTTTTGTCCAGCAAAAGGTAGAGTTGGCCTCGGTTGTAGAATGCCTCAGCAAGTTTTGGATTGGCGCGTATGGCAACCGAATATTGGGAAATGGCATCCTCAAATTGACGATTCTCAGCGAGTACATTTCCGAGATTAAAAGCGGCCATGTGCAGGTCTGGAATTTGATCCAAGGCTTTTTGATAGTTCTGAATGATCCCTTTATAGACAGAATCCGCTTTGTTCAGATGTGCTTGATAGCTCGGTGTTGGTGAATCACCGAAATATCGAGCGGTGATATTCTCTTCCTCTTCCTCAAGGAGGTGATGTTGAACCTGAGCTATGGTGAAGTGAGAAATGGCCTGATCGGGATCGAGTTCTAACGAAACAATCAAATGTTTTTTGGCCAAGCTAAAATCCCCAATGGCTATCAATGCAACTGCTTTTTTCCATTCATTTTTAGCCGAAGCACCGTTAATGGTAATGTTTGAAAGAAATGCACGAATCAAACTATCCGATGCCGCTTCGGTATTATTTATTGCTGCGATTATTTGATTGAACAGGGCAGGTTTCTTCCATCCATCGTAGGCGATAAAGCCTTCATTTTCTTCCGGGAAAAGGGTGCATTTAAAGCTTGGAGCTAGATCCAATTCCACACTTGGTATTTTGTCCGATGGGCCTGAGTCAGCAAAGCTTCCCCGGAAGTTCGTTAACCGCAATAATTGCATTTTCTGGTGATATTTCAGCGCTTCATCCTTCTGGAAATTCCGAGCATTGATGGCTGCCATTTCTGACTGCTCAGAGTCAAACCCTGCCTTGTTTTTTTGATCTTGATAAACTTGAGAAAGCACTTCGTGCGCATCGAGAAAATCAGGATATAATTCGATTGTTCGCTCGAGGTCTTTTTGTGCCAATTCAAGATTTTTCTTTTGCAGATGAATCAATCCTCGATTGAAAAATGCCAAAATATTTTTTGGATTGAGTTGGATCACTTTGGTGTAATCGGTCAAAGCCGCATTCCAATCTTTCTTGTCCGATAGAATGATGCCTCTATTGAAATAAGCGATTGAATTATCTGGCCTCAATTCAATAACGCGATCTAAATCAAATTGAGCCAGTTCGCTCTTTTTCATTTTCATGTACGTCCTACCACGTTGGAAAATAGCATAGGCGTTTTCTGGGTATTT
>JBLFWJ010000181.1:0-6333 GCA_047611425.1 Bacteroidia bacterium
ATGCAGTCGAGAAAGGACTTGTATATCAGTATCGTGATCGTAAAGCCAAGAAGCGCGAATTCCGTGCACTTTGGATTATGCGTATTAATGCTGGTGCAAGACTTCATGGGATGTCATACAGCCAATTGATTGGCGCGTTGGCTAAGAAAGATGTGCAGTTGAACCGAAAGGTACTTGCTGATCTTGCCATGAACGAGCCAAATACATTCAAAGCAATTGTGGAATCTGTAAAGTAATCCACTAAACTGATCGACCCGGCCCTGAGTTTTACTGAACTCAGGGCTTTTTTTTGCCTAATTCTGAAATGGTACCCGAGCGTACATTTAAAACTTGAATAGACTCAACATACTCTGGAACCTACTCGGATTAAATGCTTTGCTTTTCATTGGAGTGCTGATGTGGTTGGGTACACTGCAAATTCCATCCGCTGACGACCTAATCTATCTTAAGTGGGTTGAAGAATTAGGTATTTGGAATTCGACCATGATGTTTCATCAAGAATGGAATACAAGATGGACGGCCATTTTAATCAACCAAACCTATCTTTCTATTATTCCGAAACAGATCTTAGGGTTGACTTATCAGGCCACCAACTTAATACTTGGCGTACTTGCCTTCTACCCTATTACTAAATTCATAAATCCAGGATTATCCGTTTTAAAAAGATTCATTCTTAGCGTTTCGCTTTTATTGAGCCTGTTCTTTCTCTCGTTTGGATTATCAGATTCGTGGTTCTGGATGTGCTCTCAGCCCGCGTACTTATGGTCAACTCTGGTTTCAATTTGGATGATATCAATACTCTTCAAGGAGAGTTCGAACAAATTGGCAATTCCTCTTCTCATTCTTGCTCATGTCTTTGTTGGTGGAGCTTCTGAAATCATTGCAATCTCCGTTCTTCTAATTGAAATGACTCTTTTCATTTTCAGCAGTCGATTTCCATTAATAAACAAGAAACTTCTTGGATTGGGAATGGCTTGTTTGATTGGCTCCTTTGCATTTTCCCTCACAGGAGAAGGAATTGAATCGCGTTACGCCCATCTTTCTCCACCAGGATTAATTGATGGAGTAATAATCACATTCAAAAGTTATTTGAGGGTTCTTATTTATGGAGTTGGTTCCAAACTGGCCATCGTTGGTTCAGTTTTTATTGTTCTCCTTCCTATCAAATCCCAAAGTTCAATTCGGCCATTATTCGATTGGAAAATCCCCTTTGGAATTGCAGATGGTGTTTTGATTTGTTCGATGATAATCACTGCTTTTACCTTAGGTGACATTGGACCGAACCGAGCATTAATCCATATTCCAACTATGGTTTTGCTTTTAGTAATTCTTGCAATTCCATTTATTCACCTTCCGTTTCTAACGGAACAACTTCTTCGAACTACGAGTATCGCCTTGTGTGTCTTAGTTGCTGGATATTTGTCTTTCACTTTGATGATCGAAATTCCAAAAGAATCATTGTATTCCAAAGCTTTGACAGAACGAAATGAAAGTATCCAATCTCAGACAGATGTTGGTTCTACTGAAATCAAGCTTAATCCTTTACCCGATTCTAAATTTCTTTATCGGGCTGAAATCAGTGTAGCCCCTTACAGCGAAAACAATAAACAACTGTCTACAATTTATGGTGACGATCTTACGTTCATTTTGATTGTACCTGAATAGATCAACCTTAACTTTAAGGCATGTCAAAAACACTTTGGGCCATTTCAATCTTTATTCTGGGTTCAGCCTTTACGAGTCAGGCTCAATGTATTGACACAAACTACTTTGTTCCACCGATTCCTATTTGTTTGAGTCTGTTCGAGCCTGTTTGCGGTTGTGATGGAATTACTTACAAGAATTACGACTGTGCCTGGCAGGAAGCAGGCGTGCTTTCGTACCAATTTGGTCCCTGTGGCACATTGGCTTCCAACCACTATCCAGACCCTGTTGTCGGCTCTAATCCTTTAAATATTCAGATAGTAAACAAGTATGAGGACGATATTAATATCGAAATCAAGAATTTGAACGGGACCCTTTATAAGGTTGACCATTATTCTGGTCTAACTAATCTTGAGCTTCAATATAACCTTAGCGGTTATCCTCGCGGGCTGTACTTCATGTTCATCTACAATAGCACCGATTTCCAGATTCGAAAGTTTATGGTTTGGGAACCATGATTTCGAGATTCTCAATCAATTTCATTATTTGCGGTAAGAGCAAATATCCATTGTAGTTTTTGATAACATGGTCAGCCAGTGGTAATTTTTGTTCGTCAGGCCACTGATTCTTCATGCGAACTAGAACTACATCACTTGTTACATTATCCCTAGTCATCACTCGGTTTACTCTGTCTTGCTCAGGTGCGTCAACTAAAACCGTTTCATCCAAGAGTTTGTAACCTCCTGTTTCAAAAAGAATTGCCGCTTCTTTGAATACGATATTGGCAATCTGCTTTTGACACCAATTCTCAAAATCTTTCGCCACCGCAGGATGAACTAATGCATTCAGATTAGTTAGCTTTTCAGAAGAATTAAAAACGACCTTGGCTAATGCAGGTTTATCAAGCATATCTCCATTATAAATCGATTCACCGAATTCGAGCTTAATTGAATCAATTAAATTTTGATCCGATTGCATTAAACGTTTTGCTGCAGAATCCGAAGTATACACAGGGTAGCCAAGCTCTTCTATGATTTTACAAACGCTGGTCTTCCCGCTTCCAATGCCACCGGTGATCCCTACAACTTTCATCTCTGAATGATGAATTCGACTTTCTCCGGATCAGATCTAACCCTCTTAACTGCGCTCGGAAAATCCGTTACTAAAACTTGTAGTGAGCTTGTACCTTCTTTACTGATTTCCCCAAGATCTACTTGTACTTTAAATTGCTGCTTCTGAATATTCTCGAATTGACTCAGCGGCACCCAGTAACTTACCTCTACCTCTGTCGGAAATACCTTAATCGTTCCCTCGTCATAATTGCCAACCTGGGTTATTGGAACATCGACAGTGCCCTCCGTAAATTTTTCGACCGGAATAGTCAATTTGGTTTTTATAGAATCAAATGACAATGATGTTTGGCTATAGATTTCTTCAAGGTTAACAGTCAATTCAACCGTTTCATCGATTGATTCCAGCACAAGTGAATCCGTATAAATAGCTTTCATTGTATCAAGCAATTCTGCAGGGCCCGAAACCTTAATAATAGAAGGGTCAAAACTAATCTGACCAACAGGCCCATATTGGCCATCATACTCAAGGCTTCCTTTAAATAGAACAGGAAGGTTTTTCTGAACTTTATTGCGGAATTCGAAAACGATGGAATCTGGCCGGATAGCCACCAGATTAACGTCTTCTTCTATCTCTGATCTAATCTTACTTAGTTTCCGTTCGGTGACCAAAACATAATTACCCGCATCAGCCGAAGGCAATCGTTTTAGGCTACTTGGGCTGGCATCAAGATCTATCTGATCTCCAACCCCATTCATTTTTAGCCATAAAATATCAAAGCCCGTAGCCTCAATTTCGAGAAATAATTGCTCAGGAAGTTTCGAGACTAAAACTTTATTCTCAGGTAGGTTGGTGTAGTTGACTGGAATGGGGATATCCTCGATATAAGTTCTGGAAAGAGTGGTAAGCAGCCAGAATAAAAACGACAATACCAGACAAGCCATGAAAATGGCCGATCTGGTATTGATGTTTGTCAACCTATTTAGTAGGCTAAAAAATACTTTCGATCCTCGCATGAATCAAAACTAAGTATAGGAAGGCTTAATTCTGCGCTTGCCCTAACTCAGTATTGCTATTTAAGGAAATAGCCGAACGTTCGATCTTAAGCTTGCCACCATTATCAACATCTATGATAACGGTGCCTTCCTTTAAATCCGAGATCTTACCGTGAATACCTCCAATGGTAACAACCTTTTGACCTTTGGCCAGCTCCGATCGAAATTTCTTTTCATCCTTCGCCTTCTTCATCTGAGGACGAATCATGAAAAAATAAAACACGACCATCATCAGCCCAAGCATGATGAATGTTGACATTCCGCCTTCTCCCATAACTATTTATTTGCTTTTAAACTTGGTAATCAGCTTCCCGCCTCTTCAGTAACAGGTACGTTAACGTTTCCTATAATCGTAAGAATGGCCTGGTTAGGAACAGTATTAGCAACAATAGTCACCTTTTTGTTTTGTGCACCTTTCTTGCCTTTACTATCAAACACAACGTCAATCTTTCCTTCCTCTCCTGGAGCCAATGGTTCTTTAGAATACTCAGGAACGGTACATCCGCAACTTCCTTTTGCAGTGCTGATAATAAGGTCGGATTTACCGGTGTTTGTAAACTTGAACGAGTAAGCAACTTTTTCGCCTTGAGCAATTTCACCAAAATCATGTGATTCTACATCCCAAGAGAATGCAGGTGCTGTTGCAGGATCAACCGTGGCTTCTGCGGTAGCTTGGTTCTTTACTACGTCTGTATCAATTTTAGCCTCTTCTTTAGCTGGAGCATCAGCAACATTTGAAGAATCAGCTGACTCGTTGCAAGAAATCAAGCCAAGTCCTAAAAATCCGGCAATCAAAAATGTGTATGTACTTTTATTCATGGTGTATTTAGTTGTTTAAATTAATGGCCGCAAAATTAGCGATCCTTGGTTTACATATCTATCAATCCTTTACCGGATTTGTTAATTCTTCCAGACTTTTTCATGTCTGCCAAAACCTTATCGAGCACTCCATTAATGAACACCGCACTCTTTGGTGTACTGTACTCTTTGGATATTTCGATGTACTCGTTCATTGTGACTTTCGTAGGAACCGATGCAATGTGCTCAAATTCGGCCAAGGCCATTTTCATTAAGATCATATCCGTTGATGCAATTCTGTCGGCATCCCAATTCTTAGTTGCCGAATCAACCAACTCGCTTAAGTCATTATTATGAACAATGGTCTTACGAAAAAGGTCTACTGAGAATTGAAGGTCATCCTTCTTATCTCTATATAGAGGAACTAATTTGAGGATTGGTTTATTCACCGTAATACTTTCCACGGTGTTCCCAAGCATTTGAGCCACCGCTTCTAAATCAGTAATCCAGCTCAGGTTTTTTCCTTCATACAGAGATTCCAAATGCTCGCTATTGAGAAGAAATTTATCAAGAAGGAATAGGATGATTTCCTTATGGTCCTTCATCCCAACGCTTTCCTTGGCCATATAGGCCTGAAACTCTTCAGTCTCTCTAAAAGCTATCAGTGTTTTCTTGGCAAAACTATCTTCGTCTATCCAGTTTGGTTTGCACCGTTCCTCTTCCCTATCTAAATCTTTAGAATCGACAATTGCCGTTAGAATTGGATTTTCTATAAATCTCAAATTTGGGTTAAGATCCTCTGGAGTTGGAAGTTTCTTCTCTTTGCCTTCTTCAATTCTTCGTGCAGCTGTTCTTGCCAAATAACCTAATAGGGCCATTTGGTAGATATAAAGATCGAAAATTCCGTTAAGAGAAGATATCAAACTCTTCTCTCCCAATGGAACATTATTGCCCGATTGGGAATAGGCAAAAATGGATTGCATCACCTTTATTCGAAGGTGCCTTCGGCTTAACATGTGGGGTTGTTCTTTTTAGGTGATTAATCAAAGACGACTATGCACCTTTTCCATGGCATCAATTCGCTCCTGAGCTGCTTTTAGAGCTGCAGCTTGCGGTGTGATGTTCTCTTTCTCAGCTTTCTTCAAAATTTCCAAAGTCGTATTTCGAATATTGGAAGTTCTAAACATCGCCTCTTCTTTTCCGTAACCGCTCAACTCAGAATAAACATTGATTAAGCCGCCAGCATTAATCAAGAAATCTGGTGCGTAAACAATGCCTCTATCAACCAGCATTTGACCATGCTTAGCCTCCTGCTCCAATTGATTGTTTGCAGCACCCGCAACAACTTTACACTTTAGTTGCGCAATCGTGTCGTCATTTAACGTTGCTCCTAATGCGCAAGGTGCGTAGATGTCTACATCAATGGAATAAACCTGATCAGAAGGAACCGGAGTGGCACCATATTTCTTCGCCATGTCTGCTACTCGCTCTTCACCAATGTCATTGATAAAAACTTTAGCACCTTCCTTAGTCAAGTAATCCACCAACGTTTCTCCAACGTGTCCAACACCTTGTACCATTACTTTCTTTCCAGAAAGGTCATCGGTTCCCCAAGTATAATGTGCAGCACCTTTCATTCCACAATAAACGCCATAGGCCGTTACTGGACTAGGGTTTCCACTACCACCTAATGATTCTGGAACACCGGTAACATGCTCAGTCTCATAGCTGATGTATTCCATATCAACAGTCTCCATTCCAACAT
>JBLFWJ010000182.1:0-6298 GCA_047611425.1 Bacteroidia bacterium
CAAAATACTCGCATTGAATTGGTATGATCAACGAGTCTGCTGCCGTTAGGCTATTAATCGTTATCAAGCCCAAGGAAGGAGAGCAATCAAGAATGATAAAGTCATAATTGTTCTTGATCTTGTTTAATGCCATTTTGACCATCATTTCCCGGTTGGGCAGATTGATCATTTCAATCTCCGCACCAACTAAATCGATGTGTGCTGGCAACAGATCCAGGTTTGGTGTTTCCGTGGTTAGGATAATATCCTGTGGCTCTACCTCTCCAATTATGCATTCGTAAATGCTGGTTTTTACATTCCTTGGATCAAACCCAACACCCGATGTTGAGTTGGCCTGAGGGTCGGCATCTACCAACAATACTTTGTATTCGAGCACAGCCAAACTGGCGGCCAGATTAATTGCAGTGGTTGTTTTTCCAACTCCACCTTTCTGGTTTGCTATGGCGATAATCTTGCTCATTAAAGTTCAGGTTTAAGAATTTTGATGTTGCTACAAAAGTAAGCCAAGTGCCTGTGAAACGCGGTATTCCGCAATCTATTGTTATTCACAGATCGCTCCGGTTTTCAACAGTTTTCGGCCTCAAAACTTAGATTTCCGATTGACTTAAAAACGAAAAAGGTGGCGCCCATCGGACACCACCTTTCTCTACCAGAAACCACGGTTTTGAATCGGCAAACACTTATGAATGTGCCACCGAATAATATTTTTTTAGTTGAGTTTTATCATTGACAATGCTCTTGTATAAGGAGTATCGGAGGAATTTGAGGTTTTGGTCTTATACTACGTTGTGTCTTACATCAAAGTTTGCATTTCGAGTCGTTTATCGATGAACGACCAAAAACCTACTTTCAGAGCATGAATGAACTGGACGTTTTCAACCGTCTAAATCACCATTTACCTTTTGAGCCAACCACAGGCCAACAGGGGTTTCTGTACGGTATATCTGATTTTATTTCATCAAAAGAAATGGGGCGGATATACATGCTGAGAGGGTATGCCGGTACGGGAAAGACATCCATGGTGATTAGTTTGGTTGAAACGTTGAAAGAGTTGAACCGGAAGTATGTACTGCTTGCACCAACCGGGCGTGCTGCGAAAGTCATATCTCAATACACAGGACAGAAGGCTTTCACCATTCATCGCATGATTTACCAGATTAGAGTTGATGATTCAGGTCGTGTTCATTTCGGAGTACGACCAAATACATCCAGTAATTCGGTAATTGTGGTGGATGAGGCATCCATGATTCAAGGCATCGCAACGGAAATAAAACTGTTTGGACATGGTCGAGGGCTGCTTTCTGACCTTATGCAATTTGTAGAAGACGGCATTAACTGCAAGCTCATTCTAATTGGAGACACGGCACAACTGCCACCGGTACACATGTCGGTAAGTCCCGCGTTAGATCCAAAACACCTAACGGCCAATTTCGATTTTAATAATGATCAGCAATTTGAATTGACAGAAGTTGTGCGTCAAGCTGAGGATTCTGGAATATTGGAAATCGCAACATACCTGCGAAGCCTGATTAAAGACGAAGAGTCACTGTTTCAATTGGACACGGGGTTTCCTGATGTTCAGTCGATTGATGGCTACGATGTGGAAGAATGCTTAGATGACGCCTATTCCAAGTTTGGCGATGAAGGTGTGATGGTTGTAACGCGCTCGAACAAGAGCGCGAACATGTTCAACCAGCAGATCCGAGCGAAGATCAAGTGGCAAGAGGAAGAGCTGGATGCCGGTGATAAGTTGATGATCGTTAAGAACAACTACACTTGGCTGCCCAAGGATTCGAAAGCCGGATTTATCGCAAATGGCGAAATGGCTGAATTACTCAAGGTTGTTCGTTCGGAGGAAAAATTTGGGTTGCGCTTTGCCGATGTAGTCATCCGTTTGCTTGATCATGCCGAGGAATCGGAGCTTGAAGTAAAGATCATTCTGGACACGCTTCACTCTGAAACCACGAGCTTGGATGAAGAGTCTGCCGAGAACCTTTACAACGGAGTCCGGATGGAACATTCCCGAATTCCTGCCAAGAACGAACGATTCAAAGCAATCAAAGAAGATCAATACCTAAATGCCTTACAGGTGAAGTTCGGGTATGCCGTTACCTGCCACAAGGCTCAGGGCGGACAATGGCCAGCTGTTTTTATTGATCAAGGATACATGACCGAAGAAATGTTGGGGCCTGATCATTTGAGATGGTTGTACACTGCGGTTACGAGAGCCAGCGAGCAACTTTATCTGGTCAACTTTGCGCCTCAATTCATCAAAGAATAGGTTAATGCGTTGCGCGCAATGCTAACTTAGAACCATGCCTATCGCATCCATCATACAAGTAATTGTGATGATTCTGTTTCCAATCTTGATATTGGAAACGGTGAAGCGCAACAAGCTCGCAGGTATGGTTGGGCCAGTCATTCTTTGCTATGCCGTGGGATTGTTCATTGGTAACCTGCCCAATTCACCCGTTGACATCAACCTAAGCCAAACCGTTTCGGAAGCTGTGGTTCCGTTGGCGATTTCACTGATGCTTTTATCAACTCGATTCATGGCTTGGTTGAAATATGCCAAGAAAACCGCTCTGTCTTTTGGGCTGGCGGTTGTGGCAGTGTTGTTCGCATCGTTCACTGTTTCTTTCTTGTTTCAATATTACGGCTCAGATCTACCCGACATCTGGAAACTATCTGGAATGATGGTAGGTGTATATACAGGTGGTACGCCCAACTTGGCTGCCATTGGAACTGGTTTAGATATTCCCAACGAAACGTTCATCATTCTCAACGCTTGCGACTTGGTGCTCAGCGCCACTTACCTCCTACTGCTGATGACCGTGGCTCAGAAACTGGCCCTTAAATTCTTGCCAAGCTTCGTAAAGGTTGAATCCAACGACCGTGATGAGACCTTCCATTATCAGCGATTGCAGCAAATGACCTCCAACAAGAAGATTGGGCTTTCATTGGTTTCAGCGTTTTTCATTGCCGTTGGAATAATGGGAATAAGCCTAGGGTTTTCATTTTTGGTTGCAGGAAAACTCACCGCACCAAATGTGATTTTAGCGGTCACCACTTTGAGCATTGCCGCCTCCTTTATAAAGAAGGTCAGGTTTCTGCCCCGCACTTACGAGTTTGGCGAGTACTTCCTTCTCATCTTCTGCCTTGGCATTGGGTCGATTTCGAATTTCACTGAGTTGATGCAATCCAGTCCGTCCGTTTTTCTCTTCGTTACTTGCGTGTTTGTGGGTACGCTTTCCCTCCACTTCTTTCTGTGTTGGGTTTTTCGGATAGATGCCGACACCATGCTTATCACTTCTGTGGCAGGAATCTTCGGCCCTGCATTTATTGGCCCCATTGCCAGCGTGCTCAAAAACAAGGACATCGTAGTTGGAGGCCTCACCACAGGTTTGGTCGGCTACGCCATTGCCAACTATTTAGGCTTGGGAATGGCGCATTTGTTTAGGTGGTTGTTCCCCTGATCATTCTAGTTAGGCGTACTTTCGCGCCAAATTTCAATCATGTCTTCGGATCAAGTTTTTGACGTTTGTATTGTAGGAGGAGGCATTATTGGGGCGGCAACGGCCTATCAATTTCAGCAAGCTTTTCCTGACTTTAGCGTATTGGTTATTGAGAAGGAGGATCGGCCAGCAGCCCATCAAACAGGGCATAACTCTGGCGTAATTCATTCTGGAATCTATTACAAGCCGGGATCGCTAAAAGCCAAGAATTGCGTGGAAGGCAAGGACATGATGGTTGATTTCGCAAAGACACACGGCATTAAGCACGATGTATGTGGAAAGATCATTGTGGCTACAAAGGAGTCTGAATTGGCTCAAATGAAAAAGGTGTTCGACAATGGATTGGCAAATGGCCTGACCGCTAACGAATGGATTGGGCCTGATAGGATTAAGGAGATTGAACCGCATTGTGCGGGAATAAAAGGCATATGGGTTCCCTATACGGGCATCATTGATTTTGTGGGATCCACCGCTAAAATGCTGGAAATTGCAGAAGCCGGAAATGAAAAGAACAAAGTTGTTTATAGTGATGAAGTAATCAGCTATGTAGAGGTTGACGGAATCAAACAGATCAAGACAAAGAAGCAAAGCTTCAAGGCCAAATACATGGTTTTCTGTGGAGGTTTACAGGCGGACAGGCTAGCTAAAAAGGATGACGTGAAGTTGGATATGAGCATCGTTGGCTTCCGGGGCGATTACTACGAATTGGCAGAGCATGCCAAGGGAAAGGTGCGCAACTTGATATATCCGGTTCCAAACCCTGAATTTCCATTCTTGGGTGTTCACTTTACACGAATGACGGATGGAAGTGTGGAATGTGGCCCAAATGCCGTTTTCACTTTTAAGCGCGAAGGCTACGGAAAAACTGATTTCAATTTGAGAGATACCGTTGAAGCGCTTTCATTCTCGGGTACGTGGAATCTACTTTTCAAGCATTATGGTTTTGCTTACAACGAGTACAGACGTGCGTTTTCGAAACGACTTTTTCTTCAAACGTTGCAAGTGTTGGTTCCTGAATTAACGATGGATGACATTGTTCCTGGCCGTGCTGGTGTGAGAGCCATGGCACTTGGACACGATGGCGAAACCATTGACGATTTCAGGATTGAGCACAACGGAAACTCTCTTCACGTCTTAAACGCACCCAGCCCTGCTGCAACAGCAAGTTTGGCAATTGGAAAACAGATACGGGAAATGGCGGTTGAACGATTCGGTATTACCGATAAGATTAATCAGTAATTCTGAACTTGTGCGTAAACTTGTTCCAATCAATTAGGAACTGTTCCATAATCTCATCCACGTGTTTCAGAAACACAGGATCTGGCACTTTCTTATCCTTGAAAAAAGGCTTCTGAAACCGATTCAAGTCATACCGATGAAATACAGACTTGCTCATCGCGTAAAGCGTCTTCCTTGAAGGGAAATTCACTTTTCCGAAAAACTTAATGGTTCCTTCCAGAGCTGTGGCAAACTCTTCTGGCGAAACCTCATACACGGTTGCCAACTTATCCAAAACGATATCCTTGATTCTGTCGCCTTGATCATCTCCGAAGTATTCGTTGATGGCCAAGAAGTTTCCAGTAATCACAATCATCAGAAAAGCATCTTGTTCCTCCTTGCCGATATCAGCTGGTGATTCGAACTGAAGGTCGTTATTAATCAGCTCTGCAACTTCCGTGAAAGTTGTGTCAACGGAGTTGAGAACGTTGTTCACGAAGAGGGTAGCTACCTTTTCTTCTGAAACCTTTTTCTTAAAAAGTACTCCTAGATCAAAATCCATAAATCACTTTGTGTGAGTTTAGGTAAATGTAGATACCTGCTAAGTCCGATCAAAGTACTACCTCTCAGACTTTTAAACAGAGTTATGCACGTTACAAAACCGCGTAAATGAAGAACGCCCCGCTTTCGCGGGGCGTTCATGGATGAGCTCTCACAATCAACCAATAAAACCTATGCTATGACCTAGATCAAAAACATATACTCATCCAATCATGTAAGTGGCCTCTTCTCATACCACTCACACTCTCTTAACCACCAAGGAACGGTTTTGTTGCCTCTGATTGATACATTTTTTGAGATTTTAACAGCTTCTGTCAAGTACAGGTCAAAACCGAACATGTTTCAGGTTATTGAACAACAATCGGCATTTCTCCCAAAGCCTCTTTACCCCAAGCTTTCAGGATGTAAGACCCACTCTCAAGAGAGGAAACTTCGATTCTTTGAAGCGTAGAAGCAAACGAACCTTCAAGAACTGTTCTTCCTTGAAGATCGATCAAATTCCAACCATTCAAATCATGTTCAGCTGCCGTTATATCAACAATTACAAAATCAGAGGCCGGGTTAGGGTACAACTTCAACTCGATGATATCAAGTTGATTGATTGCAGTATTAGATGAAGTATCAGCTGCATAGGTTACCTCACCGCAATCAATGGTTTCTGCACAAACAATATCTGCAAGAAAATCGGCTGTTTTGCTCAATACTTCTTCATAATTATCATTTCCAAGAAAACCAACATGACCGTTTCCAGGATAGCCAGTAAAGCAGTTATCCATTCCCGCGTTCTCCGCACGTAAATGAAGATCAAAACTTCCTGATGCTATCAATCCAGTAGCAATACCTGACACTGCAACTTCTTCTGTTAAATAAGGAACTGTGCCATCACCCTCTTCATGAAAACTGATAATGGGAACATCATTCTGAATCATCCAAGTTGTATCACCAATGGCACCACTGTAACTGAAAACACCATTTACTTCAGAACTAAAGCCAAGTGGGCCTGT
>JBLFWJ010000183.1:0-6172 GCA_047611425.1 Bacteroidia bacterium
TGGCGGACAATGGTGGTGGGACAGTGGGCTAATCGTTCCCGAAGAAGAATGGTCTTATGTGGCCATGGTTGTTGCACCAGACGAAATCACACTTTATCTGAACGGCATTCCATCTTCACAATCATTGTCGATGTCCGAGACTGAAATCGGTTCCATGCTGATTGGTAGCTATCAGAATTGGGGATCTCGTTATTACACAGGACAAATTGATGAGGTTCGAATCTGGAATCGGTCACTTTCTCAAGATGAGATTAGAGAATTGAGGCACGTAACGTTGACACAGGAAATGATGGATAACGATCCTGATTTGTTGGTCTATTATCAGTTTAACGAAGAGGAGGGAGCGATCTTGGATAGAAAAGGAATTCGCCATGCTTCATTGGCAGGAATTGCAGAACGAATAAGTTCGGATGGCCCATTTGCAAAGGGCGAGGTGGATCGAGTTGATATTTCATCCACAGGAACAACTCAATTTACAAATAGCGAATCGATCATTGAGTTCGGAACTGGTTCAACCGTTCCTAATGGTGAAGTTGTCTTTTCTAGATTGCACGTAAATCCGAACGAACTACCCAATGGGTCTATCAATTTCGACTCCTACTTCGTGTTGAATAATTATGGTTCCAATGAGACATTCAGCGCAGCGGATCAAATGATTCTAAAGCCTTTCGCTTTTGATCCAAACTCACAATTGTTGAACGGTGAATGGGGGGTTGATTTGTATGACCGATCTGAGAACGAATATTTGAATAACTGGACGGATCAATGCTCAGCTAGTGCAGTTTCGGCCAATGGAATTGTGTTTGATTCTGATTGTGGAATCACAGGAGAAGGACAACTTTTCCCAACCACTAACCAGTTCGTTGCCATCGAAAAACCAGTAAAATCTACGATTCAGGTTTACCCGAATCCAGTTGTACGAAATGGAGAATTGAACTTAACCAACACCGTTTCGGAGCAACTTCGATTCACGCTTTACAATGCTTCTGGTAAGATTGTCAAGAGTCAGCGTATCGCTGCTGAAGCGAATGTGACCATCGATCTTGAAGGGTTCGCCTCGGGCGTTTACCACTTCTCGATGCAAGGAAGCTCATTCATTAAGAATGGCCGTGTGGTTATTCAATAAGCGGTTCACTGAACAATCAGCTTTCCGAGGAATTGGCGCTGGTCGTTCCCATCTTTTAGATGAACAAGGAAAAAGCCTTTTCCCGTTTCCGAAGCGTTGACTTTTAACGTGTTTCCGGTTGAAAGCATTTGGGAATGAACAGGCCGTCCAAGCACATCAGTAATCACGATAGTTGATCCTTGCTTGATCAATCCGTTTACGGTGATAGTTGTTTGATCTGAAAATGGATTTGGATAGATGTTGGCGGAGCTGGGATTATCCAATTCTTCCATTCCAATTGCTAAGTCAATTTCCACGGGGATGTAAACCGTGTCGTAAGCCAGAATGCTGTTGGCGGCAATCACTTGAATTGTGTCGTATCCAGCGGTTGTCCATTCTATTTCAACTTGGTTTAAATTGGTTGAAACCACAGTACCGTTATTAACAGAAACACATAGGTGAACAATCGGCTCATCGGCAGTAACCGTGTAGGTTTCGGTTGTGTTGGTCGTTGGATTCTGATTGCCCGAAAAGCTTTGAATTTCAGGCTTAAGCACATGCTCGTACATGAAAACCGTTGATTGTTCAATGATGGTGTCGTTAATTGCTCCGTTCAATAATTCCGGTTCGTGGCCGGCATCGACCAGAGGAACAAACTTGTGCGGAATAGTCGTGTTGTCAAGTCTTTCATTGATTAAATAGCTGCCCTGCACACTTGGGAAAAAGGGCGAATTGAACGGTTCACCTTCCACATACGGAACGGCATCATCTTCTGTACCGTGGAACATAATTGTTGGCACCCAATCATCAGTTCCATCCCCAATATGATTGGTGTCTAGCATAGCACCCCAATTGCAAATAATGCCAGCGGCCCTTACTTCTTCATTATTCCAATAGTTGTTTCCCGACTCGAAAACACCACCAAGACTATACGAATCCAGACCAATGCCAAAACCTAGATAAGATGGAGGTGCTTGACTGGGTTCCATGAACGTGCTATGAAACGTAGAGACCGCACCAGCACTGTTGCCCGTTACGATAATTCTGTTTGTATCAATACCGTACTCATCACTGAATTCACATAGAAACCGCAGTGCGGCTTGCAAATCCTGAACGCCTCGGTAAACCGCTCGCTCGGCACTACCAGAACTAACCGGACTAAACCCAAGTCGGTAGTTGATGGACACACAGACGTAACCCAGCTCGGCCCACCTCGGACAATATGATGGTGCAGGCGGAAAGAGTTTGTCTCCAATTAAATATCCCCCACCAAATTGGAAAATGATAACTGGACGGTTGGAAACCGTGTCGCCTTCCGGCTCATATATGTCCAGCTGATAAGGCAAATCGAAAAAGGAACCATATGGTCGAGCTTGTTGATATTCAATACCTATTGAACTTGTTACATCAAAAATCGGGTCGATGTATCGAACAGGATCACAGTTTTGCGCAGACGTGGCCAGACTAATCGAAAGCTGGAGTGCTGATAGGATGACTAAGACTAATCTAATTCTCATAAAAGGGAAAATCGAAGAGCAAAGTTAACGGAATGTTTATCGGGTAAAATCTGGGGGACTTGCCCCAACGGTGCGGAGGTCTAGGAATTAACTAAACAAGAATAACAACTGGCCAACGCCTGCCATGCCACCCAAAACGGCTCCAACTAAAATCAGAATCCACTCATCCTCCTGAAAAGCGGGCCGAAGCACGCCTTCAAATTCTACAGGAGAAAGCTGAATCATCTTTTCTCGCATCGTTGTTTCAAGGTCAATTGCATCGTGTGCATATTGAAAAGTACCTTGCATTGATCTTGGAATCGCTTCCACAAATCTATCCGCAGCCAAGTTTTTTAGTTCGTCATATTTAGATTTCCCTGCAAAAATCGCATAGATCGGTTTGGACAATCCGGCCTGTTCGTCAATGGCATGTTCAACATGTTCGTGCAACATGGTAACCAGCTTATCGGAAGCCTTACCCCGAAAGATCCTGTCGAACATCCGTTCTACCGTAAGCACTTTTACAGATATAATCTTGGCATACTCTGTAGCCACTTCTCGTTGCCGCTTGATAAAAAGTCCCTGAATTTTCATTCCCAAGAAGTTGATTTCCTCTTTAGGATTGAAAATCATTTTAAGGGCCAGCCAATTGGTGGCCCAGCCAACTATAACACCTCCAACAGGCAACAACCACCATGGATTAACGAAATACCAGATCAGCGATTGGATCAATCCGAAGAAGAATCCGAAGTACATTCCCGACCGCTCGATAAACTTGAATTCCTCGGCTCCACAACGCAAGAATATTTCGTTGGTTAAAGCCTTGTCCGCAGTGAGGTGCTCAACCACAAGCCCTTTCACATCCAAGAATTCATCAATGTTGTCCCGAATATCAGCCATCATTTCCTCGGCAACCTCTGGCATTTGGGTCATTGCTCGTTTAAAGATTATCTCTTTGGCCATGTTGGGAGTAGCGTACCAAACCAATGGAGCTTCTTTTTCCATGATTTCGTTGACCGTTTCGCGCATAATTTCATCAAGCACAGGTTGGAGGTCTTGCGCAACACGTTTCGGTTCTATCTGCGAAAAAAGAGCTTCAACATTTATCAGTTTTGATGTGATGAGATCCACGGATTTCTCGGCCATTTTTGCGGCCTTACTCGGCACAATTCCTTGCCAACCGAAAATGGGTTTGATCCCCACAAATTCAATGGGATAAAAGGTCATTTTTATCGCAAGCCAATTTGTGCCCCAGCCAACAATCCCACTAACAATTGGTATTGCAGCGTAAGGCAGTAAGAATGAGTATGTTTCCCAGAGGTCAATCAATCGGTTCTATTTTCTCTTAATCGAATTAAACAAAAACGATTTGGAATTGCCCGAAAGATAGTTGTCTTCCTTTCACTGGCACAATGCTTTTGTTAAACGGTAGACCCCAAGATTTGCAGGAATCCGAGCATCATTTATCATGATTATCAATTCCGAACCACGAAATTCACCACTTCAAATAGGATTCTATGAACCGAGGACCGATATCAGAATTTGCCGAGAACCATTTCAAGCATTTTAACGCGGCCGCTTTAATGGATGCAGCCAAAGGCTACGAAGTGCACATGAACAATGGTGGTAAAATGCTCGTGTCACTTGCAGGGGCGATGAGTACGGCAGAGCTAGGTATTTCATTGGCTGAAATGATTCGTCAGGATAAGATTCAATTTATCTCATGTACGGGTGCCAATTTGGAGGAAGATGTGATGAATCTGGTGGCGCACGATCACTACAAACGTGTGCCGAATTATCGGGATCTGAGCCCTCAAGATGAGTGGGATTTATTGCAAGATGGGTTCAACCGAGTTACGGATACGTGTATTCCGGAAGAGGAAGCATTTCGAAGAATTCAGGATCACATTTATAAGATTTGGAAGGATCACGAGGAAGCGAATGATCCGCTTTTACCCCATCAATATGTGTATGAGTTATTGTTGAGTGGCGTACTTGAAGAGCATTACCAGATCGACCCGAAAAACAGTTGGATGTTGGCTGCAGCAGAGCGCAATTTGCCAATGGTGGTTCCCGGTTGGGAAGACAGTACGTTGGGCAACATTTTCGCTTCTTATTGCATTAAGAATGAACTGCGTTCTTCCACGATGAAGTCGGGGATAGATTACATGGTTTACCTAGCCGATTGGTATGAACACAACAGTGATGGAGCAGGCGTAGGGTTCTTTCAGATAGGTGGAGGAATTGCGGGTGATTTTCCAATATGTGTTGTGCCGATGATGGCTCAAGACCTAGAAATGACCGACATTCCTTTTTGGAGTTATTTCTGCCAGATCAGCGACAGCACAACCAGTTATGGTAGTTACTCGGGTGCTGTTCCGAATGAAAAGATCACGTGGGGAAAACTGAGTCCGGAGACTCCTCGATTTATTGTCGAGTCGGATGCAACAATTGTGGCTCCGCTGGTTTTTGCATGGATTTTAGGATGGTGAATTAGATGAGATACGTCTTTCTTTTTCTTCTGATTTGCCTCGGAGGTTTCACTTTCGGGCAGAACAATGAACTCAGCAAAGAAGAAGCCTCAGAAGATATTGAGGTCGTAATCTCAGCCTTGGAATCTTGTCATCCTGGACTCGAAATTCATCTAGATGATTCTCAGATTCAAACGATTTATTCTGAGTTGAGAGCTAGCTCCAAAAAAGCAATCCCACTTGATGATTTCCACAATTTGATCCTTGAAAGTATTTCGAAAATCAAAGATGGCCATACCGACCTTTTTGAAGGAAAGCGCTACCGACAGGTTTACCCGGATCAAGACCAAATTCTGCCATTCAAGTATAGAATACTGGACGGAAAAGTCTATATCTCCAAGTCCTTGAAATCAGGACTGGACGTTGAAGACTTCTCAGAAATCAAGTCCATAAATGGAGACGAAATAGACGACATTCTGACCGTTTTAGAAACGATGACACCAGCGGATGGTGGAAATATCGGATTCAAACATGCTTACAACGAAAAGGTGTTTGGTCGCCAGTATGCTAAGTTTTTTGGTGCGGCTGATCAGTACGAATTGGAACTTTTCACATCCGATAGATTGGGTCAAAAAATCGTTGCTATGGCCGTGCACGACTCTGTTGTCCATTTCGAAGGAGATCAAGATGCACCAATGGAATTGGAAATTAACCGAAGTGGGAATTATGCAATCCTAACCGTGAACACATTTCAGTATCAGATGATACGAAGGCGTGGATTGGACTACCACGAGTTTCTAAAATCCAGCTTTAAAAAGCTGAAGAAGGAGCAGATTGGAAATCTGGTAATTGACGTGAGAGAAAATTATGGTGGAGACAATATTCTTGGATTGACGCTCTACAGTTTTCTAACAACAGAATCATTTAAATGGATGAATCCGAGCGAAAGCAAAGTCATTGGAAAAAACGAAGTTTCGGAATATTCAAATTACCCAGAAGGCAATCCTCCTTTCGTAAAAACGCATGGGTTTGAATTGCTAGATAGTGCAACTCATAAGGTTTATAACGGCATTGATTCACGGGATGAATACGATAGCAAC
>JBLFWJ010000184.1:0-6146 GCA_047611425.1 Bacteroidia bacterium
GATTTCCATAACATCCTTGAAGGCAAGAACGATCCGAATGTTGATCGTTTGAAGGTTCTTCAAAGTGTGGTAGAGAAGTACCCATATTTCACTGCGGCTCAAGTTCTTCTTGCCAAAGAAATGTGGGAGCAGGATCATATTTCGAAACAAGATCAAATTCAGCAAGCGGCCATTCGTGTAGTTGATCGAGCTGCACTGCATCATTTCATCCATTCTGATCAACCAGAGGTTGAAGAGAAAGAAGAGGCAGAGTTGACCGTAGTTGAGCAAGAGGAAACTCAAATATTAGAGGAGGCGAAACCTGGTTTACCAGATGAGTTGATTCCAGATTTAGCGGTCTATGATATTTCAATGGCTGACCCTGTTACTGAAGATCCAGCAGAGGTCGTTCCCTCAGAAATTGCAACCGAACCTGCCGAAGATGGTTCTGAATTCTCGTTTGTGGATTGGTTAAAGCATGTTGATGAAGAGGAAAAATCGATTCAAAAGCCAAAACTAGAGAAGAAATCAAGGACGGATTTGGTCGATCAATTCTTGGTGAATGAACCTAGAATTGAAGGAGGTGCTCACCCTAAATTCTACTCCCCACAAGAGATGGGGCGCAAGAGTGTGCAAGATGATTTTGATTTTGTGAGCGAGACTTTGGCCGACATTTACGAGCAACAAGGAGACTTTGAAAAGGCGGCAAAAGCGTTTGAAAGTCTGATGTTGAAATATCCTGAGAAAAGCAGTTACTTTGCAGCCCGT
Source organism: Bacteroidia bacterium (assembly GCA_047611425.1). GTDB lineage: Bacteria > Bacteroidota > Bacteroidia > UBA10329 > UBA10329 > JBLFWJ01. The sequence continues at coordinate 748 of JBLFWJ010000184.1, forward strand.
TTGAAAAAACTGGGTACTACCGAATAAAAAGAAAGAGCATGTATTACTTCATTATGGTATTGATCGTTATTGTTTCCCTTCTACTGATTGGGGTGGTGATGATCCAAAACAGCAAAGGCGGAGGTTTGGCCTCAGATTTTTCTTCATCCAACCAAATTGTTGGTGTGAAAAGAACTGGTGATTTCCTAGAGAAAGCAACTTGGGGATTGGCAATCATGTTGATCTGCTTTTCGTTGGTTTCTAACTTCTTTATCGACCGTGAGGTGACAGAGGAAGGGTCGGCCATTCAAAACTTGGTGGACGAAGCACCAGCGGCAGAACCAGCAGCTGATTTTCCAGCTCAGTAATTGTCATAATCGCATAAGTATCAATGTCAGGATGTCATTCATTCTGACATTTTTTTTGTCCAATTGTCAAGTTTGTCGTTGATAATCCAATGGCACAGAGATCGCTAGTGGCGGTCAGAGTTTTATTTCTAAATCAATAATCCAAAATATTTCAAAATGAACATCAAACCGTTGGCAGATAGAGTGGTCATTCGACCTGCTCAAGCCGAAGAGAAAACAGCTTCTGGAATCATCATTCCTGATACAGCTAAAGAAAAGCCACAGCGTGGAGAAGTTTTGGCTGCAGGTGCTGGTAAGCCAGATGAGCCAATGACCGTTAAGGTAGGTGATACTGTGCTTTACGGAAAGTATTCTGGAACAGAATTGACTGTTGATGGAGAGGACGTATTGATTATGCGAGAGTCTGATGTTTTCGCAATCGTTTAAGTCAACCCACTATTAATTAACAACACTAACGAGAATCGATAATGGCTAAAAGAATAGTATTTGATATTGAGGCACGCGACCAGATTAAGCAGGGAGTTGATGCTTTGGCCAATGCAGTAAAAGTTACCCTAGGGCCAAAAGGAAGAAACGTTGTGATTGACCGAAAGTTCGGTGCACCACACGTAACAAAGGACGGAGTAACCGTTGCTAAGGAAATTGAATTGAAGGATCCCGTTCAGAATATGGGCGCCCAAATGTTGAAAGAAGTTGCTTCTAAAACTGGCGATCTTGCTGGTGACGGAACAACAACTGCAACAGTACTTGCTCAGGCTATCGTAACAGGTGGTTTGAAGAATGTTGCTGCGGGTGCAAACCCAATGGATCTTAAGCGAGGAATCGACAAAGCGGTTGCTTCTATCGTTTCTGAGATGAAAGGATTTAGCCAATCGGTTGGAGACGATCACAGTAAGATTGAGCAGGTTGCAACCATTTCTGCCAACAACGATCACGTTATCGGTAAGTTGATTGCTGAGGCGATGGAGAAAGTTGGAAAGGAAGGTGTAATCACTGTTGAAGAGGCAAAAGGAACGGAAACTACCGTTGAGGTTGTTGAAGGGATGCAGTTTGACAGAGGGTACCAATCACCATACTTCGTAACAGATGCTGAGAAGATGGAGGCTGTTTTGGAAAGTCCATTCATATTGATTCATGACAAGAAGGTTAGCGCAATGAAAGATCTTCTTCCAATATTGGAGAAGGCGGCACAAAGCGGAAAGCCATTGATGATTATTTCTGAGGAGGTTGAAGGTGAGGCATTGGCAACATTGGTTGTAAACAAGATTCGTGGATCACTGAAAATTGCTGCTGTTAAGGCGCCAGGTTTCGGTGACAGAAGAAAAGCAATGTTGGAAGACATCGCAATTCTTACTGGCGGAACTGTGATTAGCGAGGAGATGGGATTCAAGTTGGAAGATGCAGATCTAAGCCACTTGGGAACTTGTGAGAAGATCGTAATCGACAAGGACAACACGACTATCGTTAACGGTGCAGGTGCACAGGATGCGATTAAATCGAGGGTCAATCAGATCAAAGCTCAAATTGAGAGCACAACTTCTGACTACGACAAGGAGAAGCTTCAAGAGCGTTTGGCCAAATTGGCTGGCGGTGTTGCTGTACTTTATATCGGTGCACCAACTGAGGTTGAGATGAAGGAGAAGAAGGACCGAGTTGATGATGCTTTGCATGCAACGCGTGCTGCTGTTGAAGAAGGAATCGTTCCAGGTGGAGGTGTTGCTTACATCCGTTCATTGAAAGCGCTTGAAGGACTTGACGCAGTAAATGATGACGAAAGAGTTGGTATCGATTTAGTTCGAAGAGCGATTGAAGAGCCACTTCGTCAGATCGTTGGAAACGCAGGTTTAGAAGGATCCATCATCGTTCAGAAGGTGAAGGAAGGAAAGGATGATTATGGCTACAACGCTCGAACTGATAAGTACGAAAACTTGATGGCTGCTGGTGTTATCGATCCTACTAAGGTGAGCCGAATTGCTCTTGAGAATGCTGCTTCTATCGCAGGTATGTTGCTAACCACCGAGTGTGTGTTGGTTGACGAGCCAGAAGAAGGAGGTGCGCCAGCTATGCCAGGTGGAATGCCAGGCGGAATGGGAGGCATGGGCGGAATGATGTAATTCCCCTCTATTCAGATTATTAAAAAACCCTGCTTGAGCAATCAAGCAGGGTTTTCTTTTGTTTCAAGGGTTCAATCTCTTAAGGTTTAATTCCCCGAGGTTTGTCTCGAAAACAAACCTAACAGGTTTTCAAAACCTGTTAGGTTTCGTAGATGCCTCGTGGGCTTGGCCCGAGGTTGTTAATTCGAAAGCCGTTCAGCTACCGGAAGAACAATTCTTGAACTTGTTTCTCCGCCATGAAAAACCTGCCAACTAGCATCTTCATGGTAAAGGTTTTTGAAGTTGTCTAGATCAGCTCCTGCCAAGCGAACTTGAATTTTATGCCCAGCCTTAAATAGATGCGAAGTTGGAAGAAGATCGAATGAGATTAGCTCTGCCTTGCTCGTATCCATTGGCTGCGCATCTGTGCTCCTATATCCATGATACGGCACGCAATCAATGTAATTCACGGCATCATCCACCAACTTTCTGTGGATCATTCTGATCTGACCATCGGTTACATTCCAGGCATTTCCATTCTCATCAACGTCTTCTAAATAGGCGAAAACGGCCCCGTCTGGAAGTGAGTTCTTTAGATAAACCTCCAACTGTGGATGACCGGTTACCTCGATGTCTTCTGACAATTCTGGAGTCGTGAATGTGATTGAGATACTGTCTTGCGACTTTCGATCCGAGTAAGTAACCCCACTGTGGCTGGCGTTGAAATTCCAACGGCAATCGAATTCACCAACTGTATGAGTTGTGTCGACATCGTACGAAATGAAACCAGAAGTCTCATCATTTTCATCCCAAGATGCTGCACCATTTTCGGAAAGAAAAAGCGAAACATCTGAAGCGTTTTCAGGCGGCCAAGTTTCCGAAGCTTTCCAAATATCCTCGCCCATCGTGTAGTATTTGATCCGAGGCGAATCGTACATGTCGTTCTTCATCCCTTTTAAATGGAAATCGAAGAATCGAAGAATCTCAGTTACCTCATTATAATCTGATTTGGCTGCAACCGTTGGGCTCACATTTGCACCTGCTCCATGATTCCATGGGCCGATTCTAACCACGTTTTGGCCATTGTCTAGGTTCATGAATTGTCGGAAAGCTGCATGTTGGAAACCTGCATCCCACCAACCACTCCAGTGGTAAATTGGAATTTGGGATTTCTTCATTACCTCTTTGTAATGGTGAGGAGATAGGATGTCTTTTGTGGCTAAATGTCCATTGAGAGTAGATACATCATCCATGAACTCAGCGGTGGCACCTTCCGTCATTTGGTATACGTTGCAATCATGCTCAGCAATGGCTGCTTTGAATTCCTTCTTTGAAGTGCCGTCAACTTTCTGAACTCCGTAGGTTGCTAATTGCGTTTTAAAACTCTTGCGCCAAGGTGGTAATTCATTGCGATCAAGCGTAGCGCAAAAATCTCCATAAGACTGTATAAACTGGTGGAAGTAAATGCCACCGGGTGCAGAAATATCATCGTATAAATCGAAAACTGAGTAGGACGGTACAATGGCTTTTAAAGCCGGATGTGGATCGATTAATTGGTACAAGGCAGTCGTGCCGATGTAAGAAACTCCGGTCGCACCAACAATTCCATCGCTCCAAGGTTGATTTACAATCCATTCAACCGTCTGTTTGCTGTCCATCACCTCGCGAATGTCTGGAAGCGTAAGCGTTTTCATTCCGTGAGATGCGCCACATCCACGAACATCAATAGAGACCAACGCATAGCCATATTTCACAAATTCCAACGGGTTGAAATTGCTGGTGTGGGGCACCATCTGCATGAATTTGTTGAACGGCCACTTGAAACCAATGGCACGCCAATATCGAGTTGAGAAGGTGATGGCCGGAACCTTTTCCCCTTCTTTCAAGCCTTTAGGAAGATAAATGTTGACGGCTAGCTTCACTCCGTCATCCATCTCTACATAATAACTCTGTTCGATGATATCCTCGTACTCGGTGTCACGCTGATAAATGGATGGGTCGGACGTTTCTATTTGGCTATCGGAAATATTCGATTGCTGACCGCAGGCCTGAAGCGCCAAGCAGCAAATAATGGTAGACTGAAAAATTCTCATAGTAGGGGGAATGCAAAAGTACAGAACGACTTGCGGCATTAAACATGAGTTCTAAATACCGATCTTGCGGCCCAAATGAGCGCTAAACGCATATTGGTAGCCCCATTGGATTGGGGTTTGGGTCATGCAACTAGATGCATTCCTATCATCCGATATTTGATTGAGTTGGGCCATGTTCCAGTGATTGCTTCTGACAAGCGGCCATTAGAGTTGCTCAAAGAGGAATTCCCGAATCAGGAGTTTTACCAAATGCCGGGCTACAATATTGAATATCCGGATGGTGCCGGAATGGCTTGGAAGATGTTTAGGTCTACTCCGCACATTCTTAAAATGATTAGGTGGGAGCATGACGAGCTCCCAAGCTTGCTGAAGAAATTAAAGTTGGATGGAGTGATCTCTGATAATAGATTCGGGTTGCATACTGATCTTATTCCTTGTGTTTATATGACACATCAGGTTATGATTAAAGCACCGATGTTTGAAGGGTTGCTTCATAAGATGCATATGGACTATGCACGGAAATTCAGTCGATGCTGGGTGCCGGACCTACCCGAATCACCAGGATTGAGTGGCGATTTAGGACACCGTTTTCCATTGCCGGAAAATGGGCAGCACATTGGGCCACTTTCCCGATTTGCCCCCAATGATTCTGAACGATTAATTGATATGGTGTGTGTGATTTCTGGGCCGGAACCACAACGTACTCGATTTGAAAGCATCATTCTGAAGCAATTAGATTCGTTCAAAGGAAGTGCGGTGGTCGTGGCAGGGACACCCGAAATAAAAGAAGAGAGAACCACCGAAAACGGTCATCGAATCGTTCCTCATCTATCGGCTAATCAGCTTCAAGAATTAATGTCAAAAGC